>SXIZ01000139.1 GCA_005779525.1 Methylococcaceae bacterium | reverse complement strand
ACGATATAATTTAAATCCCCGGGTATTCTGCAATTTAAATTCTGGCCCATGATCTTTGCCATAATCGCCTTTTAATAAACGATAGCTCGCCCAGGGTGTCACCGTAAAGGCAATAACTAAAGACAATAACATGGCGATGGGAACATTAAACGCCATCGGTCCCATATAAGGCCCCATCATTCCGGTAATAAAAAACATCGGAATAAACGACATGATCACCGCGAAAGTCGCCAAAATCGTCGGGGGACGAATTTCATTCACGGCAGTCAGCAAGGCTTGCAAAGGCGGTTCTTTGCGCATTTTATAGTGTCGATGAATATTTTCGACATCCACAATTGGATCATCGACTAATAAACCTAAGGATAAAATCAACGCAAACATCGTGACGCGATTGATGGTATAGCCAAAAATCAAATCACACAGCAAGGTAATCGCAAACGTCATCGGCACGGCTAACGACACGATTAACGATTCTTTAAAACCCAAAGATAAGGCCAGCAAAACGATAATAGTCAAAATAGCAATCGACAAATGCATGACCAGTTCATTGACTTTATGGTCGGCGGTTTCCCCATAATTCCGTGTCACCGTCAGCAAAACTTCCTCGGGGATCAGGGTGCCTTGTAATTGCTCGGTCAATTGCAGCACCTGTTCAGCAACACTCACGGCGTTGCTACCGCGACGTTTGGCAATGGCGATGGTCGCCATGCTGCGTTGTTCGCCTGCTTGCGGCAGCGTTTGCGGCTGCCCTAGTGTATGCATTTGTGCGACCGCCGGACCAAAGCCAATATGCGTGTAATACTCGGTGTCAGCGGGACCATCCAAAATTTCAGCAACATCGCGTAAATACACTAAGCGATTGCCCAAGGATTTGACCACAGTTGCCGCGACTTGCTCAGCATTTTGATACTGCGGGCCTGCTTCTAGTAAGATCTCTTGATTGGCTTGTAATAGACTCCCGACCTGCTGATTGACATTGTTTTGCTGCAATGCCTGCCGTAAATCTTGCAAAGTCAATTGCAAGGCTTGCAGTTTACCGCTGTCTGGTCGTATCGAAATTTGGCGCGGCGCGGCGCCTACTACCCAGCTACGGCCCACGTTCTCCACTACGCGCAAGTGTTCGATTAACTCATCGGCAATACGTCTCAGTGCCATGGCGTCCAACGCCTGATTTTGCGCCGACAACGACAGCAACACGATGGGCACATCGTCGATTTCGACGGGTTTTACCAACCATTGACTAACATTCGGCGGAATAAGATCTTGGTTGGCTAATAATTTGTCGCGGGTTTTAATTAAGCTATTTTCGCGATTTTCACCGACAAAAAAGCGTACCGTCACCACTGCCGCACCCGGACGCGATGCTGAATACACATACTCCACGCCCTGAATTTGCCGTAACAAGGTTTCTAATGGCGCGGTCACTTGCTGCTCGACTTCCGCACTACTGGCGCCCGGAACTTGCACAAACACATCCATGACTGGCACCACAATTTGTGGATCTTCTTCGCGCGGAGTCAAATATAATGCAGCCGCACCCGCCAGCAACGAAATCAATAGAAACAACAAGGACAGATGCGAGGTCGTAAACAGCCGGACGATACTGACCGTTAAACTGTCTTTGGGCGGAACTTTCGGCATCATGGTTGTAACTCGGCTTGGCTAAGCAGCTGTTCCCCTGCCTTGAGCCCAGATAATATTTCCACGCGATCCCCAAAAACTTTACCGGTACGCACATAGCGGATTTGCCAGTGAGTATCGACGACTACCTGCACCGCCTGCAATTGGCCATAATTGACTAGCGCAGTCTTTGGAATCAATACATGTTGTCCCGCTTCTGTGCAGCTTAATTCCAACCAACCCAATTGCCCAGGGTGCAAATCTGCAGTGGCGGGTAAACGCATTTTGACTAACTGGGTGCGGGTCAAGGGATCAACTTCTGGAGAGATCTCATCCACCGCGGCCTTTAAACTCATCTGCGGAGCATCGATACGTACGTCAACCTGCATACCTAATTTCACTTTGTCTGTGCAGCTATTGGGAATCGCTACCTCCAGACGTAAATCGTCAGGTTGTTGCAAGCTGATGATTGGCACATTGGGTGCTCCCATCGCTCCGGGCTCTTGCAAACGCTCACTGACCACACCACTAAAGGGCGCGCGGAGTTGATATTCTCCTTGGGTAACTTGCGTTTGTTGTAATTTACTGGCGGCCTGGTTAGCGAGCGCCCGTGCCGCTTTGGCCTGTGCTAGCATAGCTGCGTAATTTTGCGGGGTTGCTGCTTGTTTACTCAATACATCAGCAAAACGTTGTGCTTCTGCTTCTGCCTGCGCCGCCTGTGCTTGCGCTGCGGCTAAACCTGCATTGGCCGCCTGAGTGGCCGCCTGTAAATCCCGATCATCCAACACGGCGATAACATCACCTTTATGCACAAAGTCACCCGGATGCACACGCACTTCCAGAATACGTGCATTTAACTTAGGTGCGACTTGGCTAAGTACACGCGAGCGCACAGTTCCTTGCCAAGCCAGCGAGTGACTTGCCGTTTCCGAAGATACAGTCAAGATTGCGGCATTCTGGGGCAATAAATGCGCAGAATTCGCCGTCGTACCGGGGGCAATTTTCTCTGCACCACCGAGCACGCCCAAAGCATAAAAAATGATCAATAGCAAACCAGTGATGGCAGTTACCGGAATTAACCATTGCTTGAACCAGTTACCCTGCGGTGCTGAGTGCGTCATATGCATGTTCCAAATTAACAAGTCCTAAAGTAAGGATGAATACGTGAGTCCTGAAGCAGGATTGGGAAATGATTACTGCCAAAACCCAGTGGCCAATTTTAAGTCCGCCTCGCCGCGCAGGGCTTCAAAGCGAGCGCTGATCGCACGGGTATGCGCTTTATCACGCGCAACTTCAGCTTCGATATAACGCGTCACCGTTACCACCCCCGCTTGGCGTTGTGCTTTGACCAGTTCTAAAGCTTCATCCGCGGCCACTACGGCGACATCGATGACCTCCGCGCGGCTCAAAGCTTCTTGCAGTTTTAACTGCGCCGATTTAACTTGGCTTTCTAATTGTTGCTGCATTTGGCTAAGTGCTGTTTTGGCTATGCGTAACTCTAACTCCGCTTTTTTAACTTTTTCAGAGCTTGCAAAGCCACCGAATAATTCCATTTCTACTTGTATCCCGGCGCTGACATTGTCACGATTTGTGCTAAAACTGAGATCTTTGCTATCAGAACCATAATTAACGAACGCGTCGGCACGGGGTAAATGCGCAGCCTGTGCGGCTGCAAGTTGCCGCTCGCTAATGGCTATGCGAGTTTCTGCTGCTTTCAGCTCTGGATGCTGACTCAAGGCTTCATCCATTAACTTTTCAAATTTAGCGGGGGCTTTGGGAAGCTTGGGTTGCAAGTCTGTATTGATAGTAAGCACTTCTTTGGCGGACAAACCCAGCAGGGTTTTCAACAAGGTATTCGCCAGTTCTATAGCATTGGCACTATGAATTTCTGCATCTTTTGCTTCCGCGAGCTGTACCTCTAACGACAATACATCCGATTTTAAAACGGTACCTGCCGCATAATTGCTTTTGGAGAATTGCAGCTCACTTTCGACCGCTGCGATCGAACTTTGAGCGACTTTATGCGCTGCAATCGCCGCCAGTTGTGCGTAATACGCAGAGGTGACTTGATTCAGCAAGCGATTACGAGCAGACGCTTTCTCCAGTTCAGAACTGTTTATGCCTAATTTAGCCGCCTCACTTAAATAATAATCTTGCCCACCGCGAAATAACGCATAACTCGCCGAAACTTGCGGACGATAATTATCGATACCGCCCGGGTGATTAAAGTCGCCTCCGTTCAGATCCAAACGTCGTTGCGCAATTATCATCGCAAAAGCTTGCGCCGGATTATCGCTATGTTGATAAGCTAAACTGGTTTTAATCTGCGGATAAAAATTAGCCAAGGCCTCCCCCAACTGGGCATGCGCTTGTTCAACCCGGGATTGTAAAATATCGAGCTCAGGATTGTTTTCCAAAGCAAAATCAATCGCCTGTTGCAAACTCAGTTTCGCCGGGGGCGCGGCAACAACTTGCAGCGCAAAACTACAATACCCGAGCAGTAACCACCTAAAAAAATTGACCATAATCGTATTATTCGCGAACTCAGTTTTAACCCGTATACTGCAAGCACTATACGGGGATGCAACTTAAAAACCCTGTCTGGGCCACCGGAGTTTTGCTTATTTACCTTTTAAGCGCATAATCCCAAACATTTTTAACGTTAGGCTTTCATAAAAGGGTTCGCTAATGCCTTTGCGGACTTTCCGCATAAAGTATTTTTCATAGCCAATTTTGGCAATGTGTACCCACCTACCACTAGAAGCCCATTGTACATTCCGCGGGGGAATCTGCGGAATCGCCAAAAAGGCCACTCCAGAGTCACCAAAGTCCGCTAAACATAAGGCATTCCAAGAACCTTTGTGACTGGGCTCTTTGCCGTCTAATTGTTCACGAATATTATGCGCCGTTGCCGTCACCATGGATTCAATCATATATCCGGTTTTGGGTGTACCGGTAGGCACTGGCGTTTGTTCCAGCGGCGGAATAGCAATACACACCCCAACGGAATAGACATTTTTGAAAGTTGGATTGCGTTGATATTCATCAACCAACACAAATCCTCGTGGATTCACTAATTTATCAACGCCTTGGAGAGCATCAACACCTTTGAAAGCGGGTAACATCATGCTGTGTTTAAAGGGAAGTTCGTGTTGTTTTTTAACTTGCCCGTTTTCATCAACTTCCGTGACATACATCATGCCGTTTTCGATTTTGTCGACCTTGGCATTGCAAATCCAGTTGATATGTTTATTGCGCAGCTCCGACTCCAACATGCCTTTGGTATCGCCCACGCCACCTAAGCCTAGATGCCCAATATAAGGCTCGGAAGTCACATAAGTCATTTTGACTTTATCGCGAATTTTACGCTTACGTAAATCAGTTTCAGCAATGAACATATATTCATACGCGGGACCAAAGCACGATGCGCCTTGGACCGCACCGATAATAATTGGGCCTGGATCTTCGACAAATTTATCCCAAAATTCGCCCGACTCTCCCGCATGGTCGACATGACATACCGATTGGGTATGTCCTTGAGGCCCTAACCCTGGGATTTCTTCAAACGCCAGTTTAGGCCCGGTCGCAATCACTAAGTAATCGTAAGTCACCCGTTCGCCATTCGCTAATGTTAATTGATTCTCAGCTGGCAAAAATTGGGTGACAGCTTGTTGGATAAAGGTAATTTTTTTCTTCTTGAATACGGGTTCTAACTCCACTTTAATATCTTCCGGCTTACGCCAGTTAACTGCCACCCAAGGGTTAGACGGAACAAAATGGAAAGTTGGGGTATCCGCGATCACCACAATTTCATCGTCTGCCCGGGCATTTTCCTTCATCTCAAAAGCCATGGGGATACCGCCAATCCCTGCGCCCACAATTACAATCTTAGCCATGTTAGTTTCCTCATACACACATTATTTAAGTCGTGCTAATGGCACGTTTCTTTGATGCCCAGTTTTTTTAAAATTATTTCCAGCGGGCAAAATTGGGTGAAACCGCTTTGTAATAAATTCGCGCCCACAAACGTGGTAAACCATAACCACTTAGCGCTTTGAAACAGGGGGCTGCCTTCTACACCTAAACTTAAAGACAGCAGTACAAAGGTGCCAGCAACGATGCGGACGATACGATGTGTTGTCATAGAATGACCCTCTTAATGTTTTAAGGTATCGCAGGATTGATCCACGCCATGCGTATCAATGTCACATACTGATTCCAACCACATAGCATTAATAATCCCAAACGCCGCCGCCAAGCCTACGCCTAATATCCAAGTGAAATACCACATATAAGCTCCTAATTAATAAAAAGTATGGGTATCATTGGTTACCGAAGCTTCGGTAATGCTACCCCACAAAATTTTGTAGACCCAGCGGGTGTACAACAACACTATCGGTAAAAAAATCACCGTAATCCAAAACGCTAACAACAACGTAAAATGGCTAGAGCTAGCATCCCATAACGTCAGACTTGACTGCGGATCTGTTACCGAGATCAATAAAAATGGGAACAAACCAAACCCCAGAGTAAGTAACAATCCGCTCATGCCTAAAGAATTGGCGATAAATGCTGCTAGTGCATTATGACCTTTACCCAAAAACCAAGCGGTACCTAACCCCACAAACCCCAAAAGCGGTGCGATTAACATCCAGCGATGTTGCATAAAATGCGCCAGCCAACCTGGACCCACGGCAATGACGGTTTTATTTAAAGGATTCGACGGGGCATTGCTACCCGCCATCTGCGTAATTTCAGGTCGAGCGATAAACATGAATGCCCAAGCAAAGGCAATAACCAGTAATAGTAAAAGCACTGGACCCAGTGTGCCTACAGTACTCGCTGCACGTTGACGAATTTGACCCTCAGTGCGCAATTTAAGAAATAACGCACCATGCAATGTGGTGCACAACAGCGCAATCACCCCGCACAACAAAGCAAAGGGATGTAACAGCCCCCAAAATGAGCCATCGTAAAACGAACGCAAATCTTGATCTAAGTGAAATGGCAAGCCTAAAAGCAAATTACCCGCCAGCACCCCAAACAAAATAGAAGGTAAGGTACCACCAATAAATAAACCCCAATCCCAGGCATTCCGCCAACTGGAATCAGCTACTTTGCTGCGGTAATCAAATCCCGCGGGCCGGAAAAATAAGGCAAACAAAACTAACAGCATAGCGATGTATAAACCAGAAAACAGCGTGGCATATACCGGTGGCCAGATTGCAAAAATAGCGCCCCCGAGCAGGACTAACCAGACCTGATTGCCTTCCCACGTTGCGCCAACCGTATTAATAATCACCCGACGTTCCAGGTCTGTTTTTCCGACAAATGGCAAAAGCGTGCACACGCCAAAATCAAAACCTTCAGTCAATGCAAAAGCAATTGCCACTACACCAATAAATAGCCACCAAATCAGGCGGATTGTTTCATAATCAAACATGATAGCTTCCTCGTAAGCGAGCATTGAAGTTGAGTAAGGCCCTACGGATGATGCTGTGCATGCATCCCAGCTTGCGCATGGCGTGCATGATCATTCAATTGCGCATCTAAAAACTGATGAATAGCTAAAATAAGTTCCGGCTCGGTACTGATCATTTCTATCTGACCACCCAACGCTAAATCTTGATACTGAAAGCGTATACGCTGAGCATTGAGCTCTAACATTTTGGTCCCCGGCATGTCTTGCCCATGAATACTCTGTGGACCCGAGAAATCCCCTGCGGAAAATCGGGTACTTAAGCTGGATAAATGGCGCTGAATCGCAGACAGATCCACTTGATTCTGTGGATTTTTAACCACGACCTGCTGAATTCCACCCATCTGTGTTTTGCTAAAATGATGCATGGTTTGCTCTAAATTAAAAGGCATCACCTGTGCACCACGCTGTGCTACCGCATCTAAACGATCAGCACTGGCGGGTGGCATGGCATGCACCTGGAGTGTTACACCGCTTAACAGCAGTAGCCGTAATCCAAGCTGTTTAAGACTTAGCATAAGCTACTCCACCTGCGTGTACTTTACTTTCATGAAAATAGCGGCCCGTGTGTAAACTGCTGGGGCCTAAGCGAGCATACTTAAACATTAAGTACAATTCGATCACCAGCAATACCGTATAAAACAACACAAATCCGCCGATGCTAAACCATAGCTGACCTGCGCTAATACTGGACACACTCAAATGTGTGGGTAAAATCCCTGAAATCGTCCACGGTTGCCGACCATATTCAGCTACATACCATCCGGTTTCGGCCGCGATCCACGGTAACGGAATCGCCCAGACAGCCAAGCGCATTAACCAGGGTTTTCGATCTGCGACCCGGGTCGCGCAGTAGTAGAAAGCCATTGCAAAAATAAATAACAAGGTAAAACCACTCGCAACCATCACCCTAAAGGTCCAAAACAATAAGGAAACCTGCGGAATGGTATCGTTAGCTGCAAATTGGATTTGCTCTGGGGTCGCATCAACCACTTGCTCAGTATATTTTTTGAGCAGTAAGCCGTAGCCTAAATCGGCTTTGTGGGCTTCGAATGCTGCTTTAGTGGCTTCTGAACGATCACCGCTACGCAATTTCTGCAACTCTGCATACGCCAGCATGCCATTGCGTATGCGTGCCGCACTGTCTTGGCGGAGTTCTTTGATGCCTTTGATCGGTTCATCTATCGAACGGGTTGCAATCAAGCCAAGAGCGTAGGGAATTTTCAACGCATAGTTAGTCCGTTCATTTTGCTGATCTGGAAAGCCAAGCACGGTAAAACTGGCTGGAGCTTTTTCGGTTTCCCATTCTGCTTCGATAGCAGCCAATTTGATTTTTTGCGTTTCACCCGAGGTATAGCCACTTTCATCCCCCAACACAATGACTGAGAGAATTGAAGCTAAGCCAAAGGCGGAGGCAATTGAAAATGAACGTCGCGCAAAACCAATATCGCGTTTATTGAGTAAATACCAAGAACTTATTCCCAAAACAAACATCGAGCCCGTGACATACCCAGCCGCAACGGTATGCACAAACTTCACCTGTGCGACAGGATTAAAAAATACCTCGGCGAAACTGGTCATTTCCATCCGCAAGGTTTCATAATTGAATTCAGCGCCCACAGGATGTTGCATCCAGCCATTAGCAATTAAAATCCATAAAGCCGATAAGCTGGTACCCACAGCTAATAACCAAGTTACGGTTAAATGCTGGACCTTGGTTAATTTGTCCCAGCCAAAGAAAAATAACCCGACGAAGGTGGATTCCAGAAAAAAGGCCATCCAGCCTTCACTGGCCAGCAACGGGCCAAAAATATCGCCTACATAATGTGAGTAATACGCCCAATTGGTACCAAATTGAAATTCAAGGGTTAAACCTGTTGTCACCCCCATCGCAAAATTGATCCCAAATAATTTGCCCCAAAACTTGGTCATATCCTTGTAAACTTCACGTCCCGTCATCACATAGACGGATTCCATAATGCCCAACAGAAATGTCATGCCTAAGGTCAAGGGCACGAACAAAAAGTGATACAACGCTGTTAAGCCAAATTGCAGCCTAGACAACATGACAATATCGTCACCGATCATAAATAGACACCATTTTTATACAATTTTGATTGTGTTTAAGGTTTTACCGCCGTCAGGGGCAAGGCAAAACGTTCCTCGATACTAAATTTGGCAACAGGTCGATCCAGCCAATGAAAAATTAAAAACCACAGCGCTAGCAGTAACAGAATTTTGACTGCCAAAGCCAAGGCAATTTCCCAGCCAAGTTTTTGGGTTTTTAATAGCGATTGAATTATGTTGGTCATTGCACTCCCCTGAGTATTACTTGATCCCTGTAGCGACTTGAGCTCAATCCTGCAACCTGCCTTTGCGCCACCTGCTTAAAACTATTACGCCTCTGGGTTACCCCCGAGAGGGATTTACTTATCACTCTATGTAATTAATTGCCTGCCATGCGCTGTTTAGAGCAATTGCATAATCACTTACTGACTTCATACATAAGGAGTCGCGTGGACAGTGCTAATAGTAAAATTGCCCCCGAAACCATCAAAATGCCTAAACCAGCTTCATGATGCGCTTGGGTATCGGCAATCAATAAACGCGATAAAGCAGTGATCGCAATGTAAATAATGCAGCGTACGGGCATCACATTGGTTTTAAAATAAATACCTACCATTGCCCCGAGTTCTAAATAGATAAATAACAGCAGAATGTCGCCTATGGAGGCATGACCCTGAGCAATCATGCCTGTGTAAGCCACAATTGCGGACCAAACTATGCTGCCGCCCATAACAAATAATGCCAAAGCATGGAAAAACTCTATCAGTAAATTTCCTACCGCATCGATCCATGCCTTACTGGCCTCCTGAAACTCATGAATTTGTTGCACTCGGCGATCACTAGCCCACATCACCTACACCGCTATATTGCGCCAATGCTTTTCAGCAAGCACAATGAAAATTTTCATTTGTAATCTATGCATTTTTCAAATAAAAAAATAATTTTTAATCTTATATTATGATAATTAATATTAGACTATATTGAAATACTAATTTTTTAAAAAATAATCGTCACCGCATATCCTCAGCCAACACAGCTAAATATTGGAATGCGAGTCATCCTGTGCTGCAATTGCAGTTTCTTTTAATTTGCGTTCTTCGTGTTCCCGCATAATCCACGATAGAATTACGAAACCAATGATATAACCTGTAATGGCCGCCATTAATAACGGCATTGCAAACGGAATATCGTGATGATTACGCATATTCATTTGAAAAATAGTAGAAAAAATACTTAAGATAAAATCTAGCATGGGTGCTCTCCAACGTTTGGTTAGAATTTCACAATGGCAACTAATTGCCGTTTTGTTAAGTCGAGTGCATCATAAGCTAGCGATAGGCGCCGGGTATGTAACCAAGTCACACCCGCACAAAAATTAATTGCAAACGGTCATATTCACTAGAACGTAAGTAATGGATAGCGCACAAGGTGCTGAATAGCTTGCAGATGTTTGCTATGGCACTGAAATTTATTAATCATTCCTAACAACGCAAACACCATGATCAGTCATCAAAGTTTATGGGAAGCCACTTTCCCACAATTTATCGCCGCGAAAGAGCCTATGTTGCAAGCTTTAATGGATGCCGCTAGTTTGGTCAAGGTGCCTGCACATCAGCAACTTTTTTACCCCGGCAGCCAATGTGAGAAGTATTTATTAGTGGTGGAAGGAAGTGTCAAAACCCAATTGATTTCAGATCAAGGGCGAGAAATGCTCTTATATCATGTGCACCCGGGGGACTCTTGTGTGCTGACGACCTCGTGCCTACTCAGTGGTGATCGCTATCCGGCGGAAGGAGTAACAGAAGCCGAAGTTAAAGCGTTTGCGTTACCTGCTCAGGCTTTTTATCGTGGCATGGAACAATCCGCGTTTTTTCGGGAATTTGTCTTTAAAAATTTTGCAACGCGCTTATCGCATGTGATTCAACGTATAGAATCGATAGTATTTAATCCCATTGATATGCGTTTAAGCCAATTATTATTGACGTTAAATACCCCCATTATTCATAAAACCCACCAAGAATTAGCGGCAGAATTAGGCTCTGCGCGCGAAGTCGTCTCCAGACATTTGAAACGCTTTGAAACCTATGGCTGGATTAAAATAACTCGCGGCAGCATAGAAATTATGAATTCAGCAGCGCTGTATGAACTGAGTCGCAGTGATAAAGCTTTAAAGTAAACCTAAGATTACAGTCAAAAATGTGAGCTTTGCCCGAAATTGTAAATACCCGCTATAATTTGTGTGAAAGCATTTAAGATTAACTTAGGAGTACAGCGTATGAAAATTTATACCTCTGCATTAGACGGTGAAGATCGTAGACAGCATGATCGCTTATACCATCATGCTGTCGTTAAACTGATTCGACAAGCCAAAGAATCCATTATTGGACACACGTTGAATCTATCCGATGGCGGGCTGTTGATCAAATGTACCTTGGATCCGTTACCCGCTATTGGCGATGTACTCGAAGTGCAGTCTATGGATTTTCCCGAAGCTCCGATTAAAAAAGTCGTAGTTCGCCGGGTTGCTGCCCTAGATCAAATGGGCGTGCAATTTGTTTAATCTCAGATTAAGCCTGCTTTGCCATCAGTTTGAGAATATCAACTGCCGATACAATGCCTACCAGTTTATTATCAACCACGACGGGTAAAGCACCAATTTTATGTCCTGCCATAAGATCAGCTGCTTCTGAGACCGAAGCCTCGGGCGTAGTGGTCACCACCCCCCGACGCATGATATTTTGCACACGGTTACTTGAGTGCAATTGCTCTTCGCTCTCAACCTCTAGAGTATGTTCACGAGTGCCCAATGCTTTGTAGAGGTCGCGATCAGAGACGATACCAACGATGCGACCTTTTTCCACGACTGGCAAATGGCGAATTTTTTCGTAATTCATCAAATACATGACTCGGCTGATATTTTCATGTTGGTTAACCGTATGGACTTTGTGACTCATAATTTCTGCAACGCGCATATGCAATACATCCTAAAAAACTAAAAAAACATAGACACAATAAGGAAATTTCACAATTTATACAAGTCGTATCTTTTGAGCAACGTTGCAGCAGAAAATTAAAGCGCCACAGTAAAGCTACACTGCGCTAAGATTAAGTCAATGATCACTTCATAGAATACCAAATTCGTTGGTATCATAATCAAACGCGACGTTTCACACCCTATTCACCGTTCAAGGTATTTTATGCATGTAGATTTTGATAATTTTCATATTAGCACCCACTATCACGAAGTATACCGAGTACTGCCTGATAGTATTCAACTCGCTTTAAATAAAGTGGTCGAACATGAGGCAAAACGCTGGCATAGCCTGTTACAAGCCTTTCCTGACTGTCCGGTTAAAAGCTTTGATTCCGAATCCTTGTCACCCGTGCCTGTTGGGACCTTTGAAGACATCGAAAAATTAGCGAACGATATCCGCAGTGCCTGGGATTTAGGCTCGCATACCATTATTCATCAGGTGGATGAAGTGTTGCAATATCAAGGAATTTTGGTAGTGGTCTGCGAAATTCATCCCCATGCGGCTTTAAGTTCAATTAATGGCAGATATTATCTTCAGGGTGAAGGCATCAGCGACTCAGTAGGCACGCCGTTTATTATTGTTGATCATCGCTTGACGCTAGAAAGCCAACAATATCATCTAGCACAAGAACTCGGCCGCATTTTATTGCACGATCGCATCACGCGCGATTTAAAAGACGTGATGGCTCGCATCCCCTGTGACCGCAGAAGCAATCCAGAACAACACTTGCCAGAATCTGAAGATCGCAGAAAAAAGTTACTCGATGAGCACTGGGATCATTATTTTGCCACGGCATTTTTATTACCTAATGATTTATTAAGACGCTACCTAGGCGATAAACGCAGCAATATTGACCCACGCGAGTTGGATTTTTTACATGGTTTGTTTGGAATCAATAGCCAATATTTATTATGGCGGGCAAAAAATGCCAAGATCTTACATGAAGAACTGTGCATCTATCATCAATCCTCGCCGTATCATGCGGGCAATAAAAGCCATAAACTTGAAAAACATCAGACTTCAGTCTTATTTTTACGCTTGTTATATCGCGGATTATCCGAAAATTATCTGACCGAGAAGGATGCCGCGAAATTATTGGATTTAACCTTAGATGAGTTTTTAGCTTTAAACTAAGACCGCTGTAAACGACATCGGGTGTATCAGCTGGCAGACAGCTAAACCACTGGGTTGATGCAGATCTTGCCAGCAGGCTTTACCGAGACGATCTTATGCGTGTGCAACAACTTAGCAGTATCACCGACATTGCCGCAAGCGAGTGGAATCATCTGGCGGGCACGGATTATCCTTTTCTGCGGCATGAATTTCTATCCGCCCTAGAACAAAGTGGTTCGGTATCACCTAAGACGGGTTGGCATCCACAACATTTACTGCTGTATGCCGACCAGGAACTGATTGCAGCCTGCCCACTGTATTTAAAAATGCATTCACGCGGAGAATTTGTGTTTGATCAGCAGTGGGCGATGGCCTATCGTCATCATGGCTTAGAGTATTACCCTAAATTGCTGACCGCGGTTCCGTTTACACCTTGTATCGGCCAACGCATACTTATCAAAGCGGGCGCAGACAATCATTCGGTGCTCGCTGAGCTGATCTCGCATCTCCAACAGCAGTGCGTAGAGCAACACTACTCGTCCTGGCACTGCTTATTCAGTACGCCGCAGCAAAATCAGGCTTTACAAAACCAAGGACTGTTACTGCGCAGCGGCGTGCAGTTTCAATGGTTTAATCAACAGTACCGCGATTTTCAAGACTTTTGCAGTCACTTTACCGCACGCAAACGCAAAACCCTACTGCGCGAGCGACGGCTAGTCGTTGAGCAAGGTATAGAATTTGAACATCTCTCAGGCACCGCCATCCAAGAGCAACATTGGCAAGTATTTTATAAATTTTACCAAAGCACCTATGCCAAGCATGGCATGGACGGCTATCTCAATTTAGCTTTTTTTCGACAAATCGCAGCTACCCTGCCTGAGAATATATTACTCATTGTCGCAAGCAAACAACGCACTCCCGTGGGTGCTGCATTATGTTTTGTCGACCATCAAACCCTGTATGGCCGCTATTGGGGCTGTGACGCAGAATATCCGTTTTTACATTTCGAAACCTGTTACTACCAAGGGCTAGATTATTGTCTAACCCACGGCCTGCAAAGGTTTGACTCCGGCGCACAAGGAGAACATAAAATAGCCCGTGGCTTTCAACCGATCACCACCTACTCCGCCCATTGGCTGCAAGATCAACGCTTTGCTGTAGCGATCCAGCGTTTTTTAATTGAAGAGCAGCAAGCCGTAGAGGCTTATCGGGAAGACTGCGCCACATTGCTGCCATTTAAAACCAGTGGGTAGTTGGTAGTTGTTGTTGACAATATTTAATAGGTGCTAGGAGGCTATTGATAATTTCGGCGCTGGTATTTGCCCATAGGTTGGGTAGAACAACGTGAAACCCAACGTTCGAAGCTTCGAGTGTTGGGTTACGCGGTGCTAACCCAACCTACGGACCTATAAATTCTGAATTTACTTATTAAATTTTTGAGATAATTAACTTGATTTAACAAACTCTTTAAGGTGTTCTTCAAGTTTGGAAAGCACACCGCTAGGCAGTATTGCTCCATTATCAATTTCGCACTCTAAAGCAATTCTATTAAAATGAATTTTGCGTATATTAATACTCTGTATATTTTTTTGTTTTAGCCAGCGATTGGCTTCGTCAAGTATTTGAATTTCAGTTTTCATATTTGAATATAAAATAGTTTTCTATGATTCCAACTCTAATTGCCGTTTGCATAATTTGGACATTTCATCAGATAAATAAGATAAAAATTTATCGGTACATTCTAAACAGTGTAATAAATACCCATTTT
>SXIZ01000138.1 GCA_005779525.1 Methylococcaceae bacterium | reverse complement strand
TTCTCGTGAGCGGATTGCTTGAGAACTTCATTGACACCTAAGTTATTAAAAACTCAGACTATGGATTGATCTAGGCTTGGTTTAGCTTAAATATTTCGCCTGCATCAGGCTAATACACACATTTTGAAGCAAGGGCTTTTATGAAAAAACGAATGTTATACCGATTATTGAGCATCTGTCTAACCTTAACGGCTTTGCCCCTGCAGGCAGAAACCAGTGCAGTGTGTGAAGATGGACCCAATATTACCCAACAACCTTGTGCCACCGCCACGGGTTTCTTTGATTTATACCAACAAAATCGTGAAGAAAACATAGGCAACTATATTACCGAAGACTTTTGGTTAATGGCCTATAGTTTGGCACGGCAAAACTCAGTAGCTGAACTGGAAAAAAATAGTTTATTACCTGCACTAAATAAGCTATTTGTACAACTTGCCAAAAAACTGCCTAAGCAAGATCACGATGACGCAGACCGTGTTAACCGAGATTTTATTAACGTACTCCAGGTATTAAGTGGTAGTGACAAACTTGAGCTAAGCGCAACAGCGCAAGCTGAACTCGAAAAGATCATGGCTGCTGAAGGCATTGCCAGCTCGCCTTTATGGCAAATTAGTATGGATTATAGTCAGTTTAAACCGCGAGGACGTTATACCCAAAGCGAGGCGGAACAACGCTACTTTAGAGCGATGCGTTATGCTAATAGCCAATTATTTGCTTTAAATGCCAGCCCTGCGACGGGGATTACAGATGAGCAGGCAGATCGCCTGATGCTGCAAGCCCAAAGGTTAGTCAGTTATCTGGCTAACATTCCAGAGATCAAAACCCTGGAACAAGAATTAGCTTGGCAGATGGGGGAGGCGGATGATTTAACGCGCACCGACCTTCAGCAAGTCCTAGCAGGCCAGACCAATGCTAAACCCGCGCAATTACGTCAATTACTCGCCGAGTATGCGCAAAAAAATCATAAACAACCGCGCATTATTGCGGGTCTGGTCGACAGCGCAAAACTCAATCCCGGGCAGACCTCGGCAGACGTCATGACAGGGTGGCGTTTATTGCCCTTACGCTATAGTGCAGAGAGTGCGGCGTTTCAGCGCTTAGTATTTAATGCTACGGGGGAGTATCAAGGTGATAAAAATTGTCCCACGCCTTTTGGTTTAGGGCAAATTGATGGCAAAGCGGTCAAAGCCTTCCCCAGCAGCAAAGAATTGCTGGCCGCTTTAGGTAGTCCGGCGGCGCAACAGCAACTCAATCGCCAGTGTGAAAACCAATTTGCAGGATATCCCGACGCTTTTAAAGAAGTTAGCCAACTGCTACAAAGCGCTAAACACCTCAATGGTGAACAACTGCGTTTTATGCAGACGAATCTCAACGTCGAGAACCCGGATGACCAACGACGTTTACAGTCCATGCTCAGTTTTTGGACTTGGCAACGTTATCTTAACGTCTTATACAGTAAACAGTCCTACACCTTACAAAGCAAAGGCCTGTTTATCGACCAACGCCGGGTGGCCATGTTGGCACCCGCTACGTCACTGTATCGTAGTTTAGCGCAATTAATTAAACAGCATCAACAACATGACGCTTCACCCGTATGGCCCACCTTAGCGGGTTTACTGAATAAAACCATCAATATCAGTACTAAAGTAGAAGCCAAACAACCACTGAACGATGCAGAGCAACGTTTTTTAAATCAACTAGACAAAGAACTGCAAGCAACCTTAGGCAGTGACCATCCTATTATCATCGATGTGCATACCGAGCCCAGTTCAGCGCAAGTGGTGGAAGAAGGCGTGGGCTTGGTTAAAATTGTGAATAACGATGTGACCCGCGGTGGACGCTGGCAACATCAAGAATTTAAACAGCCGATGAATAACCGTTTGACCGATGAAAGTTGGTTGGCACAGCTCACTGCTACCGCCCCAAATCCAGAGCAAAATAAGTAAAATTACCCAGGATGTGCAGCCTATTAAATTATTCATAAAATCCTCGCTGGTCTTGATGCTATCACTATCTCCTGTGCTGAGTGCGCAGGCCGCTAATCGCATAGCCTTAGTGATAGGAAATAGTGACTATACGATTAACAACGGTTACTTGCCGAATGCGGTTGGGGATGCAGAGGCCATTGCTGGTGCTTTAAAGCAACTACAATTTGACGTGACCTTGGTCCACAACATCAAATCTTACGCAGAATTTGAAAAAGTCACTGAAAAATTTGTTGCGCAATCGGCAGGTGTTGAAATTGCCTTGTTTTATTATTCTGGTCATGGCATGCAAATGGAGGGTAAAAACTATCTGATTCCGACGCAGGAAAGCATAGAAAGTGGGTATCAGGTTAAACACAAGGGCCTTGATGTCACTTACCTGATAGATGGTTTGACCGAAAAACATCCTAATTTAAGCCTGATCATTTTAGATGCCTGTCGCAACAACCCCTTCCCCAAGCTAACTAAAGGGTCTGAAAGAGGTTTAGGGCGAGTTAATCCACCTAATGACATGATCATTGCCTATGCGACCGAAGAAAATTCAACCGCTGAT
>SXIZ01000137.1 GCA_005779525.1 Methylococcaceae bacterium | reverse complement strand
TTGAATTTTTTTCGCTAACTTTTCCCCATACGTAACCGTGCTTTGTAGACCGAGATTTTGTCTATAATCGAATCGGGGCGAGCAAAATAAACATATTCAAAGATACACGGGCAATGATCAGTAGCTTCCGCGCATTGTTGCGCATGCACCGTGCCATTGGATTCTATAAAAATAGCTTCTCCCGGGGCAATATCTCGGATTAACTCAAATCCTAAAACATCCAGCGCCACACTTTCCGAGGCCACCATAAACTCGAGCCCATTTTCCGACTGACGCTCACCAAAAACTAAAGGGCGAATCCCATGCACGTCGCGAAAAGCAACTATGCCGACATCGGCAATCATAACCGTGACCGCATACGCCCCACGACAACGCCGATGCACGCCGCTGACTGCCTGAAAAATATCTTCTGGGGTGATTTTCAGTTTGCCAGGACTTTGTAATTCATGCGCAAAGACATTAAGCAATACTTCGGAATCGGAATCGGTGTTGATATGTCGTTGATCCTCAGCAAATAATTGCTGCTTCAACACTTCGGTATTCGTCAAATTGCCATTATGCGCTAAAGTTAATCCAAAGGGAGAATTCACATAAAATGGCTGCGCTTCAGAGGAACTCGTACAACCTGCAGTTGGGTAACGCACATGCGCAATCCCCATATTACCCTTGAGTTTGAGCATTTGACTATTGGTAAACACATCTCGGGTCAGGCCATTTGCCTTACGCAAATGTAACCGCCCACCTTCACAAGTTGCTATACCGGCCGCATCTTGTCCGCGATGCTGCAATACTGTCAAGGCATCATACAGCTCTTGATTCACATTTTGATGCGACACTATACCCGCAATACCACACATACATTCTTACCTATCAGGGAGAAACTATTGATATTTAATATGTTCCGCAACTGCCGAAGGAACACCATTACTAAGCCACTGCGCTAGCTTTTGGAACGGAAAAACTATTTGTGACTCCTGCCACCATGATTCCAAAGGGAGTGGCGTCATCCCTGCTAATAGCACAAGTATAGTCGTTATTACGCCACCACGAAGCACGCCTAATAAACTACCTAACAAGCGACTGATCACCCGAAAACCTTGAAGCATCAAAACATCATAGAGTAGATACGCGATAATCGCGCCTAACAGCAAGGTCAGCCCGTTTAGACTGATAAATGCTAAGGCGAACTTAAATGTCAGTGCGCTATTAAACCATGCCAAATGCTCAGAGAGATCTTTACAAAAAAATAGCCCTACGACACCCGCAATGAGCCAAACACTTAATGCAAATAATTCCGCTGCCACGCCGCGAATAAGTCCCATAAACGCCGAGAGCGCAAGCAAGCTTAGAATGGCATAATCGATCCAAATCATGGTAAACGCCTCTGCAGACACTGGCTATTAAAATCCCGAATCAACACTCGTCGAGCGCCAACTGAGTATTTGCTTTGATTACCCCGCAGAGCCCTGTATTATTCTAATTCGATAATACTGCTTGAATTATTTTCTGCGTCCAATTTTTGTCGGTTTTTCTCCGCACGCTCTTTACTGAGTTCGGGGCCGACTCTTAATCGGTATAATTTACCTTTGTCCGTGGTGCTCACCACATCTAACACCGCAGGATAACCTTGTTGGCGTAATTTATCGCGTAGTGCCATCGCATTTGCTTCTTTACTAAAGCTAGCCATACGGATATACCAACGCGCAGCAGCGGGCGCAGCATCATCGCCTTTTTTCTCAGCAATCGCTTGTTCCGTTGCTTTTTTATCCGCGGCAATCTTGGCGGCGGCATCCTTGTCATTTAAAGCTTGTTGTTTTGCCGCTTGCTTTTCTTCGACCGCAGCCTTTTCTATCGCTTGTTTTTCCGCCAGAATTTTTTCTTTAGCTTTCTTTTCCGCTAATTTGCGATATTCTTCAGTTTGCTGTAAAGCCAATTTTTCCGCTGCCAATTTTTCTGCAATCGCTTTTTCTTTGGCTTTTTTCTCTAACAATAATTCATCTTGTGCTAATTTTTCTGCTGCCTTACGCATTTCTAACTCTTTTTCTAGCAGCTTACGTTCGGCCTGATCAGCTTCTTTAGCAATTTTTTCGGCGAGTTTCTTTTCCGCCAAATTGTCTTTTATTTTTTTCTCTGCCAGAGCTTTGTCTAAGACGACCGCTTCTTTCTTCAGTTTTTCTGCTGATTTTTTCTCTAATGCTTTCGAATCTAACAGCACATCTTCTTCAGGCAAGGTTTTTAATACTTTTAACGGCGTACGTTTTTCGGCTAATTTTGCATAATTCACGTCGTGATCGGCTTTGTTGGCATCTAATTCCTGCGCCAAACGTTCAGCCGCTTTGCGATCCGCCTCGGCCTCGGCCGCCATTTCATCTTCAGTCATTTCTTCGTGGTCAGAGAAGGCTTCACCATCTCGCTCAGGTTCGGTCCCCTGGGGTACAACCACGGCTGTAGCTTGTTGGTTTTCAGGCGGTTGCGTAACTGCAGACTCCGGCGCAACTTCAGGCGACTGTACCTGAGGCGGTTCAGGAATAACTAATTCACTGACAACTTTTCCTGTTTCATCCACAGGATCGTCAAATAACATAGGTACAAAAATTGCCGCTAATGCTGTAATCATCGCAGCACCAACTATTCTTTGTTTTAATTCATGCTCTATTGACATGGCATCTCCGCTGTATTTGTGTCCTGCACAGAACGCAATATTTGCTCTTCAACTTTCATTATGTCCAAGCTAGATGTCGACTGCCCATCAACCTCAGATAAATAGGCCGATACTAAAAAAAACGATCCAAATACCAAAATTAAATCCTCCTCGGTTGCCTGTTCCTCGGCATGGGAGATTGCGGCAGGAAAACTTTCAAAATATCCTGCCACCCTCTCGACTTGACAGTGAGCAAAAATATCCATTAACTGGGAGGATGACGCCGCACGAGGGTTGTTTAATGGTGCTAATGTCCAATCGTAGATTAAAGGTGCCATAATATTAATGACCCCCTGAATATCTTTATCTTTCATGATCGCGAAGACGGCATGGATACGCTTGGGTGAAAATGTAGCGGTCACATAATCATATAAGGTGCGCACAGCTTGAGGATTATGTCCAACATCTAATAATACTGGAATACGTCCCGGAATAAGCTGAAATCGTCCTTTTAATTTAACGCCCGCCAAACCCGCATTAATAGCCGCCTGTGTCACGGGGAGTTGCGTTTGCAACTGTGAAATCGCAGCAATCACCGTGGCTGCATTATTAAATTGATGAGCGCCTTTTAACGCGGGCAAACAAAGATCCTTATAGCTTAAACTTCCCATCTGCCAATCCCACGTTTGTGGATTGTGCTGAATGCTGAAGTCCTCACCAATGGCAAACCACAGTGCGCCTTTTGCATCAGCCACCGCTTTTAGGCTATGTGGCGGTTGAGGATCGCCAACAACCGCGGGTTTACCCAACCTAAAAATCCCAGCTTTCTCAGCACCAATGGCTTCACGGTTATTGCCTAACCATTCGGCATGATCGATATCGATACTACTGACTAATGCAATATCTGGATCAACGATATTGACTGCATCCAAGCGTCCACCTAAACCCACTTCTAACAGCACCACATCCAACGCTGTGCGACAAAAAATATCTAACGCCGCTAAGGTACTAAATTCGAAATAGCTTAATGACACCCCTTGGCGGCAGGTTTCAATTCGAGCAAATGCCTCAACGATTTGTTGGTCACTCACAGGCTGCATGTCAATCCTGATGCGTTCATTGTATTTCAGAATATGTGGCGAGGTATACGCCCCAACACGATACCCTTGCGCCTGATAAATCGCTTCCAACAATGCGATACAGGAACCTTTACCATTGGTACCCGCCACGGTAATCACGGGTTTGCCAACGCCTTCAGGTATTAACGCCTTAAATACACTCGCGACCCGTTCAAGGCCTAAATCAATTACCTGCGGATGAAATCCTTCCTGCCAATCTAGCCACTCCTTTAAAGTCTTAAAGTGAATTGTCATCTTGGAACAGGTTACCTCGAATGCCTAGCTTTAGTCTATGACAGAAGGTGCGTGTAACTCTGCAACCACCTCGGTGCTAGGCTCATCAGATCCACTCACGATTTTTGATGCACTACGTAGCTTGGTTGCCTGGGTACTGGACATCAACATTGACAAAATATTAGCCACGCGATCCCGGATCTCACGTCTGTCTATAATCATATCGATTGCCCCGTGTTCTTGCAAAAACTCGCTACGTTGAAATCCTTCCGGTAATTTTTCACGCACGGTCTGCTCGATGACTCTGGGGCCAGCAAAACCTATTAACGCACCCGGTTCGGCAATATTGAGATCGCCCAACATGGCTAAACTCGCAGAGACGCCCCCCATAGTTGGGTCGGTCATAAAGGAAATGTAGGGAATGCCTGCATTGGACAAGCGCGTTAACGCGGCACTGGTTTTCGCCATTTGAAACAGCGAAAACAAGGATTCTTGCATACGCGCACCGCCACTTGCAGTAAACACAATAAAAGGTATGCCTAATTCAAAACTCCGATCGACCCCACGAACAAAACGTTCGCCAACGACCGACCCCATCGACCCGCCCATAAAGCCAAAATCAAAGGCGGCTGCAACAATATCGTGACCATGCAATTTCCCCTGCATCACCACTAAGGCATCATTTTCTTTACTTTGCTTTTGGGCAAGGGTGATCCGTTCTTTATACTTTTTGGTGTCTTTAAATTTTAATGGATCGGTCGGTTTTAAGTTTTTACCAATTTCTATACGATCTTCCGCATCTAGAAAAATATCCAAGCGTGTGCGTGCATTAATACGAATATGATGTTCGCATTTAGGACACACATTCAAATTTCTTTCTAATTCCACATTGTACAGAATAGCGTTACAACTTGGACATTTGTTCCATAATCCTTCCGGCACGGCACCTTTCTTATTGGATGCTTCAGTACGTATTTTTGAAGGAACTAATTTTTCAAACCAACTCATGCTCTAAACTCCACAAATCCAAGGCTGCACTTATTGACTGTCCATTGCAAGCCGCATGGAAGTCAGCAACGCAATAATTTCTTGTTGGGCGCGTTTAGGATCATCCAAATTAGCTTCAATTTTACTGATCAAAGCACTTCCAACGACAACGCCATCTCCAATAGCAGCAATAGTTTTCGCCGTTTGAGCATCTTTTACCCCAAACCCAATACCAATAGGTAAGCGCGTATTCGCTTTAATTTGCTGCAGTTTCTGTGCAACATCTGCGACATCTAAATGCCCAGCCCCAGTGACACCTTTCAATGAAACATAATAGATATAGCCACTCCCAATCGCATCCATTTTTTGAATACGCTCATCACTGCTATTCGGGGCTAAAAGAAAGATAGGGTCGATCTCGCGGGCCTGCAATAATGCTGTCGACGCTTCTGCTTCTTCCGGGGGTAAATCAACGGTTAATACCCCATCAATATCCGCCCGACTTGCAGCATTGGCAAAACCTTCATAAGTCATAGCTTCAATGGGGTTAAGGTAACCCATTAACACGATGGGGGTTTTCTGGTCAGTTTTTCTGAATTCCGCGGCGATGGCTAACGTTTTGCGTAAACTCATTTTGTGTTCCAAGGCGCGTTCACTGGCACGTTGAATCACAGGACCATCGGCCATAGGATCAGAGAAAGGCACACCTAGCTCGATCACATCCACGCCAGCTTCAACCATGGCATGCATAAGTGGCACCGTAAAATCAGGATGTGGATCACCTGCCGTGATAAAAGGAATTAAGGCTTTACGTCCAGTTTTAGCAAGTTCTTCAAATTTAGCAGCTAATCGACTCACAGCTCAATCCCCTCACGTTTCGCCATCGTTTGCATATCCTTATCACCCCGGCCTGATAAGTTAATAATAATAATTTCATGCTTTTTCATGCGCGGCGCTAATTTCATCGTATAAGCCATCGCATGACTGGATTCTAATGCCGGAATAATGCCTTCCATACGCGTTAACGCATGAAAACCTTCCAACGCTTCGTTATCCGTGATACTGACATATTCTGCGCGACCTGTATCTTTTAACCATGCATGTTCCGGCCCAACCCCAGGATAATCCAAACCAGCAGAGATAGAATGGGTTTCAATAATCTCCCCATCATCATCAGCCATCAAGTAGGTACGGTTACCATGTAAAACCCCAGGACGTCCAGCATTCAACGGTGCAGAGTGCCGACCAGTTGCGATACCATCACCAGCAGCTTCCACCCCATACAGTTTAACTCCGGCATCTTCGATAAACGGATAAAACAAACCAATCGCATTCGAACCACCACCGACGCAGGCGACTAAAGCATCTGGTAAGCGTCCAGCTTGTGCAAGACACTGTGACTTCGCTTCACGTCCGATAATCGCTTGAAAGTCGCGCACCATAGCTGGATAAGGATGAGGTCCTGCCACGGTTCCAATAATGTAGAACGTATTATCGACATTGGTTACCCAATCGCGCAACGCTTCGTTGAGAGCATCCTTCAAGGTTTTGGAACCGGATTCGACCGCAACTACTTTAGCGCCCAATAATTTCATGCGATACACATTGAGAGACTGCCGAGCAACATCCACCGCCCCCATATACACGACGCATTCCAAACCTAATCTAGCCGCCACTGTTGCAGTTGCAACGCCGTGCTGACCCGCGCCAGTTTCTGCAATAATTCGGGTTTTGCCCATACGTTTAGCCAGTAATGCTTGCCCAACGGTGTTATTAATTTTATGAGAACCCGTATGATTCAAATCTTCGCGTTTTAAATATATCTGTGCCCCACCCAGTTCTCGACTCCATCGCTCCGCATAATACAAAGGCGAGGGTCTGCCGACATAATGTTGCAGGTCTGCATCTAATTCGGCAATAAACTCTGGATCGTTGAGGTAACGCTGATAAGCAGCATTTAATTCCTGAATTGGTGGAATCAAGGTTTCCGCTACAAACATGCCGCCATAAGGGCCAAAATGTCCGTGCGCATCGGGCATAGTATATTTTTCTGTCATATTATTATTCTATCGATCTCATTAACTTCTTTTAGAAAAGCAGCCATTTTTGCCGCATCTTTAATGCCTTTTGCCGCTTCCACACCACTACTCACATCTAATGCATACGGGTGATACTGCCTGATTGCGTCTTTGACCACCTCAGGCTGCAATCCCCCCGCTAAAATTATTGGCAACGCACATTGTTTAGGTAGTAAACGCCAATCAAATGCCTGCCCAGTTCCACCTTTAGCATCTGGATGATATGCATCAAGCAATAAACCCGAAGCACTTCCATAACGAGAGGCAAAATTTACAATATCGGTGTCATCCTGCACCCGTAACGCTTTAATATAAGGTTTTGCATAGCGACTACAGGCATCTGGCAACTCATCACCATGAAACTGTAGGCAGTCTACGGATATGGACTGCAAAACCTCAGAAATTTGAGCTTCTGCGGCATCTACAAATAAAGCCACCACCGAGACAAAAGCTGGTAGCGCTTGCGTAATTGCCGCGGCTTGTGCAAGACTGACGTGCCTTGGACTCGGCGGGTAAAACACCAACCCAATAGCATCAACCCCTAATTCAGCCGCCAACACCGCATCTTCCACTCGCGTGAAACCACACATTTTAACGCGTGTACGCATAATTACCGTTTAAATTACCAAAATAGCCAAGTAGGATACCACGAAATCTTTACAAAAATCTGCCCTGAGAGGCAAGCAAAACGCAATCGATCCTACTTTAATTATTCATGATGTTGATGACTATGCTCTTCGCCGACCGCATGCACATGTTCATGTTCCGGTTCGCCACCAGAATGCTGATGGTGAAAACTAGACAACGAAGGCAAAACTGCATTCACGGCAACGCCGTAATGATACACCATCAACCCGCCTAAATCGGCGCCCAAAAATAACAGTATATTCAGCAATGCCGCGCCCAACAAGGACCCTATCCTTAGACCTAAATTGGGTGAGCTTCCAAAAAACCAACGGATGGCCGACAAAATCAGGGCAAGACACAACACCGTCACACCTAAAGTCTCATGCCGTTCCATAATGGCATGCACTACATCATCATGCGCCACAGCCTCTGCAGCCTGATAGCCTAAGTACACGGTTAAACCAGCAAATGCCGTACCCGCATATAAAGCTCCGCTGGCAAAATTACGCCAATTTACTTGCTTAAATGTTAGCGCCGCAGTATCGACAACGAAAAACATCACCAGCATTGCAATCGGAAAATGCACAATTAATGGATGAAAATTATTGATTTGCGCGATACCGGGGAATATTAAATCGCCGATTTCCCCACCCGATTTACCCGCAAGCGTATCCAAGAACAGCAACAGTTCATTTAACATATGCAGCAATTTACTCTCGCCGTGCCCCCCTCCATGCACTTGAAACGTCCAAAAATTATTTATACTAAACATAGTTTCAACCTATACAAAGTGACTACCCAAATTCTCTCCACAATAATACACGGAGTTCATATTCCTAGAGCGGGAAAATAGCTCAGTCGTTCCATCTTAATTGATTGCGATTTTAAAAAAATTTAACATGGGTAAATATTCTTCTACTACGAGGTGCTGTACACCGATAACTTCGTAGACCACGTAATCAGTAGAGAAGCTTCGTTTTGCTACTTGACATCGCTTTTTACAGACAACAAAGTACCTTCAAATACAAGTAACCCCTATTGCGAGTTGCTATTAGCGGTACAGTCTTTATAATGACAACTTTAATTTTCTTGCTGTTTCGAGGAACATCATGCGCAGAGTTATTTTCAATCAAAAAGGCGGAGTGGGTAAATCAACGATCACTTGTAATTTAGCAGCCATTAGCGCCGTTGACGGAAAAAAAACTTTAGTCATCGACTTAGATGTTCAAGGTAACGCCACTCAATATTTATTGGGTGCAAAGGTGATGCAAGCCGAAAAAACTATCGCGCATTTTTTTAAAGATAGCTTAAGTTTAGGTTTATTTGGTGGCAACAACTCTGGCTTGGAACAAGTTATTCACGAAACCCCATTCCCAAATTTATATATTATCCCGTCGCATGCCGAACTGGAGCCACTTCAAAGTCGTCTGGAATCCAGATATAAAATCTTCAAACTTCGTGAGGCCTTAGAAAAACTCACTGGATTTGACGAAATCTATATTGATACGCCTCCGATACT
Organism: Methylococcaceae bacterium; assembly: GCA_005779525.1. Classification (GTDB taxonomy): domain Bacteria; phylum Pseudomonadota; class Gammaproteobacteria; order Methylococcales; family Methylomonadaceae; genus SXIZ01. Next base: position 2,052 of record SXIZ01000137.1, on the reverse strand, counting down.
CAATTTTTACAGTCAATCCGCCCTCATTGCCGCAGACCGCTGTTTAATTCCGTTTGACTGTGACGCCTTTTCGCGCGAAGCGCTGTATACCCTGATGCAAGCCTTAAAAGAAGTTAAGGCAGACCATAATCAGGCGCTACACATTGAAGGTATTGTGGTTAACCAGTATCAAAAACAAGCCAATCTTCCCAGACAACTCGTAGAATTATTAATCACAGAAGGCCACCCAGTACTGGAAAGCAAAATCTCCCCATCGGTCAAAATTAGAGAATCGCACAGTATTGCGCAGCCTTTGGTTTACTACGTCCCATCGCACAAATTAACTGACGAATTTCGCGCCTTGTACGCCGAAATTAGCAAATAATAGTTAGCCCTTAGCTCGTGGAATAAAATAATATTTTTCCGCGAGCAAAACTGCTACCAGCAAGATAATTATGGTAAGCAAAATTGCATTATCCCCGATTAACACATAAGGGGTTGTTCCATGCATAACTTCGATCTCACCTTTCAAGACTGCCGTTTCAAACAATGCGGCCTGTTTCAACACTTTTCCATCTGGCCCAACGATAGCGGTAATTCCAGTATTCGTTGCTCTTAGTAAGTAGCGCCCAGTCTCCAAAGCACGCATTCTGGCGATTTCAAAATGCTGATGCGGCTCTAATGAATTTCCAAACCAAGCGTCATTCGTCACATTCACCAAATATGCTGCATCACGACTGTTGCTAGCGACTTCTCCGCCAAAGCCATCTTCATAGCAAATTGACGTAGCAAATTTATACCCACCCGCCGTCAACAATTCTTGTTGTGCCCCACCCGCTGCAAAATCGCCTAAATGCACACCTAAAAGCTTTAATACCCATCCAGACAACGGTTGTAACGGTAAATATTCCCCAAAAGGCAACAAATGATTTTTCTTATAGGTTTTACGCTCGTGGCCTAAGGTTAATACCCCATTATAAATTTCGTGTTCGCTCTCACCTTCGATGGGTAAACTCACAACTAAATCGGACTGATGCAATTGCGCTTCCAACTCTAAGGGCTTCAGAAAGAAATCATCTACTTGGGATAAGAATGCCGGAATTGCCGTTTCTGGCCAAACAATCACCTTAGCATCCCAATTATCTTCAGTTAATTGTCTGTATTTCAACAACGTTTTTAAACGATTACCGCTAGCCCACTTCTGATCCTGAGATATATTGCCTTGGATAAGCGCAACTGTCATTTTCTCAGCCTGCGGAGTCGTCCATTTCACCGAAGACAACAAGCCACCCAGCATCCAGAGCCCAACTAAACTGCTAAGTAAAATAACCCTATTTTGCTTTTGCAGCAGCGCTTCAGCCAACAACATTGCCGACACAACCCCCACAAATCCCGTGCCATAAACCCCTAAAAGCGGCACAAAACCCGCCAAAGGACTATCAATTTGTGAGTACGCCAATTGAAACCAAGGAAATCCGTTTAATAACCAATAACCTCTAAAATTTTCAACTAACACCCAAATAGCCGCCCAAATAACGACATTGAAAAACCATCTACTCGGTTCAACTACTTTAAATTTAATACACAGATATCCAGTAAGCGCAGGAAAAAGCGCCCAAAAAACTGCAAAAAACAGCGTTAATAACCCAGAACCCAAGATACTTGCGCCGCCATAATAGTGCACACTCACAAATACCCAAGAAACCCCAAAGCCAAACAAGCCTAATCCAAACAAAAACCCATAAAAAGCGCCTTTGGCCGGAGACACATTTTTCCAAGATAAAAAAAGAATCGCTAGGGCAATAATTGCAAAATATGACCAACCTAAAGGGGCAAAGGAAAAAGCAAACAAAATCCCTGCTAATGGCGTTAAAAACTCATACCGAATCTCAAAATTTTTTAACATCATTACCCCCCCTAAAACGTAGGACAAAAAAAAAGCCCCTAATGAAGTCTCAAAAGGGGCTGTGTTTAAAAGCTTGGCAATTCCCTACTTTCACATGACAAACTGTCACACTATCATCGGCGCTAAACGGTTTCACTTCCGAGTTCGGGATGGGATCGGGTGGTTCA
>SXIZ01000136.1 GCA_005779525.1 Methylococcaceae bacterium | reverse complement strand
TGCGCTACGCTCCGACGTTAATTTTGAGGTGATTTGAAGAATATTGCTAAGGTCTTTAAGCCGTGTTAATTGCGCTTAATTCAATAAAACCAGTATATCTTCTAGCTCAGCAATCATTTGGTGGATCAGTTGTTTAGTGCGTAGCGATTCTTCTTTAACGCCATCGCTTTGCAAATGTGCTCTTGCACCACCAATAGTGTAGCCTTGCTCGTATAATAATGAACGAATCTGTCTAATCATGAGGACATCATGTCGCTGGTAATAGCGTCTATTGCCTCTTCTTTTGACAGGTGCCAATTGGGTAAATTCTTGCTCCCAATAGCGAAGTACATGGGGCTTAACACCACACAATTCACTGACCTCACCAATAGCGAAATATCGCTTGGCAGGTATGGCTGGTAATTCGTTATTATTACTCGCTTCCAACATATGTTTCTACCCGAGCTTTGAGTTTTTGACCCGATCTGAAAGTGACAACCCGACGCGCAGTGATAGGAATTTCTTCACCAGTTTTTGGATTTCTTCCAGGACGACTATTTTTATCGCGCAATTCAAATTTACCAAAACCAGAGATTTTTACTTGTTCGCCTTTTTCTAAAGATCCTTTGACTTCTTCAAAGAAGAATTCCACCATGTCCTTGGCTTCACGTTTGTTCAGTCCTAGTTCATCAAATAATTTTTCAGAAAAATCAGCTTTCGTTAATGCCATATCAGTTAATCTCTCAGTCTTGCACTTAGTTTACTATTTAACGCCTGTAATAATATGGCTAATATACCATCTATTTCAGCATCTGTAAGGGTCTGTGATGAATTTTGTATAATTAAACTTAACGCAACGCTCTTCATTCCCGGCTCTACACCCTGACCTTGATAGACGTCAAAAATACTGACTTCTTGCAGGTCATTTTGCGCACATTCATGAATACATTCTAGAATCTCAGCTGCACTGACTTCTGTTTTTACCAGCAATGCAAGGTCTCTACGCACCGAGGGAAATTTGGATAGCGGAGCAAAACGGGAGACATTTTTATGCAACAGTTGATCTTGTTGCAATTCAAATAAATAAACTCGCGTTTCAAAACCTAGTTGTTTTTCTAGATTGGGATGCAACATGCCTATCCAGCCGATTGATTCACCGTTGGCAGTAATAATTTCCGCTGTCTGGCCGGGATGCAAGGCAGGATGTGTGCCTGTTCTAAATTTAACCTGCACGCGTGCCAGTGTAAATAAGGCTTCGACATCGGCTTTGATATCAAAAAAGTCAACTTTACGGATGGCCTCACCCCATTGCTCAACCTGATTGGCACCTAATGCCAAGCCTGCCAACATTTTTTGTTGCTGCAATTGACCATCGAGCTGGATAAAGCGTAAGCCCGTTTCAAATAGGCGTACCCGCGTTTGTTGACGATTTAAGTTATAGAGTGCCGCGCGCAATAAGCCGCACCACAAGGTCGTGCGCATTACCGAGAGTTCGGAAGAAATTGGATTTTGCAAGCGCACAAATTGCTGTTCTGGGGCAATAGTGTGCTGTATATCTTCATCGACAAAACTATAAGTTATCGCTTCTTGATAGCCTGCATCGACTAATAAGTCTTTGACTCTATCCAACGGCATGAGCGCTTCGGGCGCCTGTCCTAACGCCGAGCGCATTAATAAGCTACGCATGGGTAGGTTGTTGTAGCCAATTATTCTTGCAACTTCTTCGATTAAATCGGCTTCAATGGCGATATCAAAACGAAACCCGGGAGGTGTCACTATCCATGAGTCCGCTGCTATAACTACTTGCATGCCTAAACGCTGCAGTAGCAAGGTGATATCGCTCTGACTTGGGCTAATGCCGAGGATTTTTTCCAATTGCGTCTTTCTTAAGGTCACCGGAAGACGTTTGGGTAACTGCGCTTCACTGACAGCAGCAGTGATTTCACCGACTGATCCGCCTGCTATGCTGACGATTAATTCAGTGGCGCGTGCGAGTGCTCTTGCTTGTAAAAAAGGATCAACGCCGCGCTCAAAGCGGTGCGACGAATCGGTGTGTAAGCCATATTTTCGTGCTTTACCTGCAATACTTGCGGGTGCAAAAAAAGCACATTCAAGAAAAATGTCTTGCGTACTATCGCTCACGGCAGATTCTGAGCCGCCCATAACACCCGCCAAAGCCAAGGCCTGATGTGCATCAGCAATCACTAAGGTATCAGCCTCTAAGGTTAGAACTTGTTCGTTCAATAGGCTAATTTTTTCACCTGCCACTGCCCAGCGCACCTGAATGTCACCTGATAATTTTGCTGCATCAAAGGCATGCAAGGGTTGGCCGAGTTCGAGTAGTACATAGTTAGTCACATCAACGACAGGGCCTAGGCTGCGAATCCCCGAACGACGTAAGCGCTCTTGCAACCAAAGTGGTGATTCTGCGTTAACATTTACGCCCTTGATTAAACGCCCGAGATAACGTGGACACGCATCAACAGCATCGACAACAACAGAGACAGTGTCTTGGTGTTCGACTGGCAGCTGGATAGTTGCTGGAACCTGACAGGTTAATTGATTTAAGACCGCAACTTCACGGGCTATCCCTTCCACACTTAAGCAATCTGCCCGATTAGGTGTCAAATCGACCTCGATCAGGGTGTCGTTTAAGTCTAAGTATTGGCGAATATCCGTGCCTACTGGCGCATCGGCGGCTAATTCCATTAAACCTTCTGAGGTTGCTGCCAATCCAAGCTCTTTTTCAGAGCACAGCATACCTAGCGATTCTGCACCACGCAGTTTAGATTTTTTAATTTTAAAATCGCCGGGCAATTCTGCACCCACTAAAGCAGCAGGGATTTTCAATCCAGGTCTAACATTTGCCGCACCACACACGATTTGTAATGGCGCTTCAGCACCAACTTCAACCTGGCATATGCGTAAACGATCCGCATCGGGATGTTGAATCATAGACAGGACTTGACCCACGACAACGCCACTAAACTCAGCTGCGGCGGGAGTCACTGAATCTACTTCCAAACCAGCCATGGTTAATTGCGCCACCAATTCTTCGGTAGACTTTGCTGGGTTAACGTAAGTTCTTAACCAGTTTTCACTAATTTGCATTTGAGCTTCCTTATTTGAACTGACTTAAAAATTTAAGGTCGTTTTCAAAAAATAACCGTAAATCGTTAATGCCATAACGCAGCATCGCTAAACGTTCTACGCCCATGCCAAATGCAAATCCAGTGTACTGTTCACTTGAAATATTCACCGCTTTAAACACTTCTGGATGAATCATGCCGCAACCCATCACTTCTAACCAACCCGTATGACTACAAACTCGACAGCCTTCGCCACCACACATGACACATTCAATGTCAACTTCGGCCGATGGCTCGGTAAAGGGAAAATAAGAGGGTCGAAAACGCACTTGAATATCTTTTTCAAAAAATGCGCGTAAAAATTCATACACGACGCCTTTTAAATCAGCGAAGCTCACATCGGTATCCACCAAAAAACCTTCCACTTGATGAAACATGGGAGTATGTGTGATGTCAGAATCACAGCGATATACCCGCCCGGGAGCAATGACTTTTAGTGGCGGTGTTTCAGATTCCATCACTCGTATCTGTACTGGCGAAGTATGCGTGCGTAATACGGTGTGTGGATCGAAATAGAAAGTATCATGCATTGCACGTGCCGGATGATGTGCCGGGATATTCAATGCTTCAAAATTATGATAGTCATCTTCAATTTCCGGGCCTTCAACGACATCAAAGCCTACGCTTGCAAAAATCTGTGCGATACGACGCAAGGTCGTGGTCACCGGATGTAAACCACCGACATTGCGACCTCTTCCTGGCAAGGTGACATCTATCGTTTCGCTGGCTAACCGAGCGGCGAGCGCTGCACTTTCCAAAATTTGGCGGCGCGCTTCGAGCTGCTCCTGAAATTGATCTTTAGCCTCATTAATGACTTGGCCGACACTACGGCGTTGTTCTGGGTCTAGTTTACCCAGCTCTTTCATCTGTAAGGTGAATTCACCTTTTTTACCCAGATATTGTACACGCACCTGATCTAATTGATTCAGATCAGTCGCCGCGCTAAGCTGTTGTAGCGCTTGCGCAAGAATATTTTCGAGACTAGCCGACACTGCTCAGCTCACTTAAATAGTTAGAAGGGAAATTTAGAATCAGCAGCAAATAGTGTTGCTCAATATTTGCTGGCAACACCTCTTACAAGCAAGCATACTTGCAAGAGATGCCATGCCTTAAAATTAAGGTTTACTACGGTTTGCTTGTGCAATTTTAGCAATTTCAGCGAATGCAGTCATATCACGCACTGCGATGTCAGCTAAAACTTTACGATCAATTGCAACATTAGCATTGGTCAAGCCATTAATTAAGCGACTGTAAGACATACCGCATAAACGGGCTGCCGCATTAATACGCACAATCCATAAAGCACGGAATTGACGTTTTTTCTGTTTACGGTCACGGTAAGCGTATTGTCCAGCTTTAATTACAGCTTGTTTAGCAACTCGGTAGATACGACTACGCGCACCATAATAACCTTTGGCTAATTTTAAGATTTTTTTGTGTCTTGCTCTGGCAGTTACGCCACGTTTTACTCTTGGCACGATTTCGCTCCTTTAGATTAAGTATATGGCAACATGCGCGCAACCATACGCACATCTGAAGGATGAACAGCATCAGCTTTACGTAACTGTCTTTTTCTTTTAGTACTCTTTTTCGTCAAAATATGGCGACGATGCGAGTGATTACATTTAAAACCGCCGTTGCCAGTACGTCTAAAACGTTTGGCAGCTCCACGATTGGTTTTAATTTTTGGCATTTGTTTGCTCCGAAAATAAAAATCAAAAACTTCCCTGAAATAAAAAACTCAGCAAGGCAAAATGCAAGGCCCTGAAGAATTACGTTTTATCATTGCTTAAATGATATAAAATCGCCCAGTCCTAGACGATTGACAGAATACCCTTGTATGCAAAGGCATTCTGAGAATAAAGTTATCACGCAACTTTACTTTTTCTTTTTAGGTCCCATGACCATCACCATTTGCCGACCTTCCAATTTTGGAAATTGTTCGACTATAGCTAATTCTTCCAGATCTTGCTCGATACGCTTCAGTAAATCCATACCGATTTCTTTATGCGCCATCTCGCGTCCACGATACCGTAAAGTAATTTTGGTTTTATCGCCTTCATTAAGAAATTTGATCAAACTTCTTAATTTAACTTGATAATCACCTTCATCGGTACCCGGTCTGAATTTGATTTCTTTAACTTGAATTTGCTTCTGGTTTTTACGGGCAATCTGTTGTTTTTTGTTAATTTCAAACAGATATTTGCCGTAATCCATAACCTTGCATACTGGAGGCTCAGCATTAGGTGATATTTCAACCAAATCTAAATCCGCACTATAAGCAAGCTGCTTAGCCTCATCCAAAGGGATGATTCCGACAGCTTCTCCATCTGCGCCTATAACCCTAACACGCCTAGCGGTAATCGCATCATTCAGGCGGGTTTCATCTTTTTTAGCAGCGATATCCTAATCCTCCAATATAATTTTTATCTTTTGTCCGCAATCTCTTGTTTTAATCGCGCAACGAACTCTGGTACCAACAGACTACCTAAATCTTCACCTTTTTGCGAACGCAACGTAATGCTTTGATTTTCAAGCTCCTTATCACCAATAATTACTAGATAAGGTACACGCTGCATCGAATGTTCGCGAATTTTAAAGCCGATTTTCTCATTTCTCAAGTCAATTTTAACGCGGATTGCATTTTTTTCCAGTTCGCGTAAAACCTGCTGTGCATATTCGGCGTGTCTGTCAGCAATAACCATGATAACCGCTTGCACTGGCGCTAACCATACCGGAAAATTCCCTGCATGTTGCTCGATTAATATCCCGATAAAGCGCTCCAAAGACCCCAAGACTGCACGGTGCAACATCACTGGCACTTGTTTAGAACCATCTTCAGCAATATAGGTCGCCCCTAAACGCCCAGGCATGGAGAAATCAACTTGAATAGTACCACATTGCCAGATACGACCGATGCAATCTTTAAGTGAAAACTCAATTTTAGGCCCATAGAACGCACCTTCGCCAGGCTGCAATTCCCACGCCAAACCTTTAGTGTTGAGCGCTAGCTCTAGGGCATTCTCGGCTTTATCCCAGACCGCATCATCACCTACACGATTCACCGGACGGGTAGACAGCTTGATAATGACATCTTCAAAGCCAAAATCTTTATACACTTCAAATAGCAAATCGATAAAGGTTGCGACCTCTTCTTGGATTTGCGCTTCAGTACAGAAAATATGCGCATCATCTTGCACAAAATTTCTGACTCGCATTAGGCCGTGTAACGTTCCTGACGGCTCGTTACGATGACAAGAGCCAAATTCTGCCAAGCGTATTGGTAAATCACGGTAGCTTTTCAAGCCTTGGTTATAAATCTGAATATGGCAAGGGCAGTTCATCGGCTTGACCGCGTAATCGCGATTTTCCGAATGCGTGGTAAACATCATGCTGGCAAATTTATCCCAGTGCCCGGATTTTTCCCATAATGACCGATCAACTAATTGCGGGGTTTTGACCTCACCATAGCCATTGACACGTAATTTTTGGCGAATGTATTGCTCAATTTCTTGATA
>SXIZ01000135.1 GCA_005779525.1 Methylococcaceae bacterium | reverse complement strand
TTAGTTAGGTATTTCTGATACGCGCTTTTTACTGCTTGATCGGCTTGTGGCATCGCCCACATTTCAAGTTTAACAGGATTACCAGAGAGTGTGGCTACTTCTATTTCAAAGCCTGCTTTATCAATATGATACATCGGTAATAACATTTCGACCGGATGGTTTCCAGTTGAAAACATTTTGCCATTTTTCATCAAAATGTATCTTTCATCCGTGGCAATCATTAATACTTTCCACTTGCCCCCCGTATAGGGTCGGGGATAATCTGCGCGATCAAAATCAGTCTTATCGGAGGTGTACAGACTTAAAGAATAGGGCGAAGGGAAATACGCATTATCTTCAGCAAGGTCAGGTGTAGGGTTGTTATTCATTTGCAGATTGTCTGAGCTCATAGCAAGCATTCCTTTTAATATGATTATGCACGTATCTGTTCAATGAATCAGATCGTTACCAAGCATTGTCAGAGGGTTTACAGAATATGGGGTTAATTGAGCTAGTCGACTCCGAAGAGTACAGCCGATTGGACTAATAAACTCAAGTAATTAAATCATGTAACTGTATCTGACTGCAATCCCTGCTACGCACTAATCATTATCTCATCCTACTCCCTAAGCCGTTCAGACTATTAAATGCGGATTGTGCAAAAATTCATCGCCTCAATCATCAATACTAAAGCGAGCAGAAATCTACCCCCAGCGATTACTTGTGCATAGATCCATAAAATTTATGACAACTTAAGCGCTTTTGAGAAGATTCTAACGATTCGTTTGTCATTCCGAATGCTTAAGCTAGTTGCATGCACAAACTCGTTGAACCCTACCTGATTAACGCTTATACGTCTACTTGACTATATTATTAAACGTTATATGGCGTCGCAATCCAATCACGCAGCACCGCTTCGTCGCGCTCGGGCAGGTAAGCAAAGTCGCCAGAAATATCACGATACACCGACTCGGCACTGTAGGTAGAGACTAATTTGCCTTTGAGCATATAAAAGTACCATGCAAACGGGTAACCGACTTGTCGATCAAAGCGATTGAGTACATTACTGAGAGCACTGCCTTTTTTACCTGCAAAGTCCTCTAAATGCGGCAAGTTATTTTTGTTGATGTTGATGATTTCAACATTCACAATTTGTTCGCCAAAACGTCCGGTATGTCGATAAGGGCGAATTATCCAATCATCGGACATGCGGTTTTTTTGCCCCGCGCTACTACGATTCCAATCATCCATAAAGCGCTGCACCGGATGTTCTCCTGGGTGGCGTTCGTTAATGACTTCCATGAATAACTTGACATCAGTCTTACGCCGATAGGTATAACGTGAATGCCCAAAACAAAAACTTTCGATGCAAAATGGCTGCAAAGGATCGATAAATTCTTCCAAGTCTTCCGGAGGATTTTGTTCATCCACTAACATGCGATCGGAAACTTCGAGCGTTTTGTCGATCTCAATCAGGGTAAAGTCTTCCGCACGCTCGCCCGTTTGCACGACAAAATACAAAGTTTTACCCGTTTGTTTGGTCGCAATCAGCTTTTGTTCTAAGGTATATTCAATCAGGGTATGCAAGTTTTGACCGCATTCTATATAGGTGCGTTCGACCCATTCTATCAAATCATTAGCAATACGCTTACCTTCCATGTCAACCACGCCGCCGAGACGATACCATTCATCCCCTGTCAAAGCTAAATGGATCGGGTAGTCGGGAATTAAACTTTGTAATTTAGTTTGCAAGACTTCATCGGTTTGTCCAGGGATGATTTTTTTGCAACACTCGGTAATATCTTGTCCAGCAAGCACTAAGCGTGAATTAGTCATGAGTGGAATCCAGGGCATGCGTTGAAGAAAGGCGCTGCTGTGCCAAGTCACGCACATCAGGCTCAGGATCATCTAATAACGGAGGGAGATGTTGCGTAGCAACTTTTTGAGCAACAGTATAGCGTACCACCCAGTCACAATCATGGAGGAGCAATATCGCATCTTCTGCCGACATGCGTTCTGCGATGATACGGCGAATATCCGCCGAGCCATCGTTGGCCATTAAGCCTAAGCTGACCTCGGGTAAACGTTGGGCAACTTGTTTGCGCACTTGTGGATCTGGGTCTTTGATGAAGCGGAATAACCGACCTGCGGGTAAGCGTTTAGCGACCGTAAGACGCACGATGTAATCTTCATCATTTGCCAATTGTTCTAAATGCTCCGGCGCAATGCGATCTGCAACCGTCATGCGCACTTCACGATCACTATCGTCAATTAATAAATGTAATTGTTGGATGGGTAAGCGATAAGCTACCGCACGGCGAACAACTTCATCTTCGTCATGGATTAGCTCGGTTAAGGCTTTTTGTGGGACATAGCGCACGGCGATTGCCCGCCGTTCCCAGAATTTATCCTGTAAATAATTGATGGCATATACAGGATTCATACGGAAAAACCGATCAATCTGGCGACCGCTTTCGATAAACACGCAGGTATCGCCCGGCATGCAGCGTCCCATGAGTAAGGTTTTACTGCGAAAAGGACACAGACTGCAATCGGCAACGGGTAAAGTAACTGGATCAGTCGGCTCAGCCATACACTACCCTACCCTATTCTGGTATAACTTCAGCAATCACAATACCGGTGGCATTTTCATAGTTAGCTGTTAGGCATAAACAATGCTCGCGGCCATCGATGAGGTACAGATTAAATCCTTCTCCAGCTAGCATTGGTTCAAGCTCTGGAATATCATCGTCCATACAATAGGTAAAATGAATTCCAGGGTTATCGGCGCGTATTTGAGAAATAGCCGCTTCATTCAGGGTGACGGTCTTGAGCGAACTGGCGATGTGTTGCAGTTGTTCTGGACTGATCATAACTTAAGCTTCCTCAATTTATCTATGAAAGAGATATACCCAGCGACCCATTGATCCGCACTGAAGTACCCACTAAAGCCTAGGTATCTTCACAAATCCAAATGTGCCTTTTTCCCTTGCAGGGTGTAGGAAAATCGGTTGAACAGCGTGTAACCCAACATTCGAAGCTTCAAAATGTTGGACTACCTGTTGGTTAGTCCAATCTACATTTGGACTTTTATAACATCCTCCACAGGGAAAAGATGTTCTACACGCTGTAAGATAATACTTTTTTACTTTAAATTTGTGTTGTGCCTCATGCCACTAAAGGCAAGATGCAATTATCAATCGGACATACTTTTACACATTGTGGAACATCATAATCCCCGTTACATTCTGTACAGGTTTTTTTGTTAATTTCAAACACCACCGCCCCTTCTTTAATCGAATCGGTAGGACAGACAGGTTTGCAGTCACCACAGGAAATACATTCTTCAGCAACTATATATAAAGCCATGAGGGCCTCCTTCTATAAACGTTTTGCTTGTAAAGTGATTGGAATCCGCGGGGGAGTATCCAGTATTTCAAAGAAATACTTGGAGCCATCACCTAAAACCACTTCTCCGCCCCATTTGTCTGGGCTATCAAATTCCAAAGATTCAATGGTTTCTTCCAAATCTTTTTTCGCTACGTAAAATAGTAACTTACCATCTTCACGTTTTCTTAGCATTACACTGGGCATGGTCGCTCCTCACTCTCGCTTTACTGCTGTAACAGAGAAACCCGGCAAGGTATTTCCTGCCGGGCTGGGTCTTTCTTTAACAGTGGCGGGGTAGACTTAACGCACTAAGTCGTAGTTATAGTCTGTGGTTCCCATACCTTTAGTTTCTTTATCCAACTGCTCGAGTACACAGTTAACCAGAGTAGTCAAAATATACATAGAGCCTTCATAACCTAAGGTAGTCATGCGGTGTAAATGATGACGATCAAAGATAGGGAAGCCAATACGGATTAAAGGAACTTCAAACTCTCCACCTTTGTAGTTGGTGTCGCGTTGAATAAATTTACCGTAAGAGTTACCAATCATAAAGTCTGGTTTGTTAGTAAACATCAATGAGCGGAAATGCCACAAGTCACGACCAATATGGACAGTTGCATTTTTGCCATAAGGTGAGGCCGCTAATACTTCTTCAACCGCTTTTTTGTAACGTTTGTTGGCGTGGTTTACCAACACATCGGTGACTTCAGCACCTAATTCTAGCAAGAATTTGGTCATACCCAAGGCAAAATCAGCATCACCATACAATGCGAATTTTTTACCATGTAACCATGCATGAGAATCAGTCATCATGTCAACCAACCGACCACGTTCCAACTCCAAAGATTTGGGCACGGGTTTACCTGACAATTCTGCAATTTTCATCACCAAAGCATCCGTCCATTCTAAACCCATAGGGATGTTGAGTTTAGGTACATCGTGTTTCCAAGTGGTTTGTACGTATTTTTTAGTTTTTTCCAACTGCCAAGGTTGCAACAAAATGGTGTCAATTGCATTGGGCGCATCTTTGACTTCGTCCATCGTGGTGCCGCCCGCATACATACGGAATTCACCATCTGCAGGGGTGTCTAGCACTTCTGTAGGATCACTTAATAACGTGTAGTCTGCACCGAATTCTTTCATAATGCGGTGAATGACACGGAAGTTGCCTAAATAGGTTTCAAAGCCTGGGACAAAATTGATTTTTTTGTTGGAACCGACGACTTTGTTCTCCATAAAGTTCAGAGTAAAGTAGCGGGCAATGCCTTCAAACATATTGTCCCAACCCGTAGTATGACTCCCTACGAAGCTAGGTGTATGCGCAAACGGTGTTGGAAATTCTTGTTCAATGTGGCCTTCTTTTTTAGCATTATTGATAAACGCATTTAAGTCGTCCCCAATAACCTCTGCCATACAGGTCGTCGATACCGCAATCATTTCAGGTTTATACAAGGCTTTAGCATTTTCTAAGCCCGCAAACATGTTTTTCTGACCACCGAATACCGCAGCATCTTCAGTCATAGAATCGGATACGCAAGAAATTGGCTCTTTAAAATGACGGTTAAAGTAGGTCCGGAAGTAAGCGACGCAACCTTGTGAACCGTGCACATAGGGCATGGTTTTTTCAAAGCCTAACGCTCATAGCACTGCGCCTAAAGGTTTGCATGCTTTGTCTGGATTCACCGTAATTGCTTCACGGTTAAAGTTCAACTCTTGATATTCTTGAGTAGTCGTCCATTGAAACACTTCATCAATGGTTTCTTGTGGGTGACGTTCTTCGTATTGCTCACGTTTGTTTGTCAGATTATCTTTGTACTCATCGGTTCTGAATAACGGATAACTGGGTTGAATGTTATCGACTTGTTGGCTCATAGTATCTCCTAACGCGCCACTCATCTGTGGACGACGTGTTGAGTGTGGGTACGAGGGGACGTACCGTTGGCAGTTCATTGCGGGTAAGCAGGAGCATTACCCTACAGCGGGTGTCGAGTGGGCAAGTATGCCCACATCTCTAGTTCAAACACTTGACGTGGGTACGTTTGATCGCACCCACGATACAAGTTACGCGACCGCTTTTACCGGTTCGCTAGCAGCATCTGTTTTCCAAGGTGCTTTAATGTTTTTCCAGCAGGGGTTATTAATGGTCATATCCATATCGCGAGCGAAGATGGCAAAACCGTCATAACCATGATAAGGGCCAGAATAATCCCAAGAGTGCATTTGACGGAAAGGCACACCCATTTTTTGGAAAATGTACTTTTCTTTAACGCCTGAGCCGACTAAATCAGGTTGGACTTTTTTCACGAACTCTTCGAATTCATAACCAGTGACATCGTCATATAACAAGGTCGCATTGCCCATTTCTTTGATGGTACGATCATAGTCATCGTTATGTCCGAATTCATATCCGGTACCGACCACTTCCATACCCAAATCTTCATAGGCACCGATCACGTGACGTGGACGTAAGCCGCCGATGTATAACATCACGCGTTTGCCTTGTAGACGTGGTTTGTATTTTTCGATCACCGCATTGTATTCGGCTTCGTAACGTGCAATCACACGCTCTGCACCGTCGATAATGCTTTGGTCAAAATGCGCTGCGATACGACGTAACGATTCAGCAATTTTGGTTGGGCCAAAGAAGTTATATTCAATCCAGGGGATATGGTATTTTTCTTCCATATGCCGCGCGATATAGTTCATTGAACGGTAGCAGTGAATCAGGTTCAATTTCACTTTTGGCGTTTTTTCAATTTCTGCAATCGTACCGTCACCAGACCATTGTGCAACGACGCGTAAACCCATTTCTTCTAACAACGTACGTGATGCCCAAGCATCGCCACCGATATTGTAGTCACCGATGACCGATACATCGTAAGGGGTTATGGGGAAGCTTTCATCGCCATCACGATTTTCTAATACCCAGTCGCGGATAGCGTCATTGGCTATATGATGACCTAACGATTGTGATACCCCACGGAAACCTTCGCAACGCACTGGCACAATGGTTTTACCGTGTTCTTTCTTTTTAACTTTAGCGACCGCTTCAATATCATCACCAATCAAACCAATCGGGCATTCTGATTGTATGGAGATACCTTTGTTTAAAGGAAATAACGTCTCGATTTCATCAATCGCTTTGGCCAGTTTTTTGTCGCCGCCAAACACGATGACTTTTTCTTGGAAATCCGAGGTGAAATTCATCGTACCGAAGGTATTAACCCCAGTCGTACCCACATAATAGTTACGACGACCCGCACGCGAATATTGTCCGCAGCCGACCGGGCCATGAGAGATGTGGATCATATCTTTGATCGGACCCCAGACCACCCCTTTTGAACCTGCGTAAGCACAACCACGGATGGTCATCACACCTGGTAGAGATTTACGGTTTGAGGTAATACATTTATTGGATTTTTCCAGACTTTGGTCGTTTACCGCCAAATGCTTAACACGGTCTTTGCGTGCTTTTTCTGGGTAAATTTCTAGCACTTCCTGAATAAGCGCTTCGGTTTCTTCTTTTGTCATAGCTGACATAGGGTTATCCTCCTGCGGCTGCGAGTAATCTCTCGACTAAGCCAATTGTAGGAAAGTGGCAGAGTAGGTGAGTTAAACCCACTCTGCGGTGACTTCGATATAGAGGAGTGCACCTAGAGTTGCACTCCCCCTGCAGTGAATTAAGCGACAGCTTCAGCAGCAGCAGTTTTACCTACGATGCTTTCGTCAACTTCTTCCATAACACCAAATTCCATCAACAACTCTTCCAATTCGTCCATAGTAATGGGTGTTGGAATCACTAGGTTTTTGTTGTGGATGATTTTATTGGCAAGATCGCGATACTCTTGCGCTTGTTTCGCAGCAGGCTCATATTCGATTACGGTCATACGGCGAATTTCAGCACGTTGTACCACGTTATCACGTGGAACGAAGTGAATCATGTGCGTACCTAATTTTGCAGCTAATTCCATAATTAATTCGTCTTCACGTGCAGTTTGACGAGAATTACAGATTAAGCCAGCTAAACGCACACCGCCTGAGTTAGCGTATTTCACAATACCTTTAGCAATGTTGTTCGCCGCATACATCGCCATCATTTCGCCTGAGCAAACAATGTAAATTTCTTGCGCGTTGTTTTCACGAATTGGCATATCGAAACCACAACAGACCACGTCGCCCAATACATCGTAGAATACGAAGTCTAAATCTTCATCGTAAGCACCTTCTTCTTCTAAGAAGTTGATCGCTGTGATTACGCCACGACCTGCACAACCTACTCCGGGCTCTGGACCACCTGATTCAACGCATTTAATGTCGCGATAGCCGACTTTCAATACATCTTCTAATTCAAGATCTTCCACGCTACCTGCATCAGACGCCATTTGCATGATTGAATTTTGCGCTTTTGCATGTAAGATTAAACGAGTAGAATCTGCTTTAGGATCGCAACCCACGATCATTACTTTTTTGCCTAGCTCAGCTAAACCAGCAACCAGATTTTGTGTAGTAGTCGATTTACCGATACCACCTTTACCATAAATAGCACATTGACGTAATGCCATGATCTTCTCCTCATTGTAGGACGTGTTGTTAGTAACACTTAGGTAAATGCAATAGCCATGCCAAGGTTTATATATTATTCAAAGCATTGTATTTAATAGCTTTTATTGATTATCGATTGAAAATAGTTTGGTGGCATACCCAACAATGTTGTTGAAGGATGTAAATTAAGCAACAGAACTAGGGGAATTTTGTAACACGTGAACACTTGGCCAATAAACGAGTGCTTGTTTTAATTGGGCACCTCACAAGCCACTTGGTACGGCTAACGCAATTAACTGTTTAAGCATATATTTCTGAATGAACACCTGTTGAGCAGGCGATGATACGCTGTATATATGGAGGTATCTTTGGTCGCTATCAACGCTTCTTTAAATGCTGGTAGTTAGTGACACCCCAAACTTTATAAGGTCTAGTTATAGTTACGGGGGGTTGCAAGGATGGTTTCCAGGATTGGCTCTGGAGTTTTCTCGAGCACAGCTACATGAGCAGCATAATGCGTGATTTTTTGATACACACAACAATAGGCAATTTCTGCAAATATTTAATTTTATAGTCAAAAATGAAATACTGAATTCATTCCTAGCGTGATTGTCAACTATTTACTTGTGCACTATAGTGACATCGTGGTTGAAACTTTTCAACGTCACCGTAGGACACGATCATGAACGATTTTCACAAAGACATCTTAATTGCTACGCTATTCTCTGCAGGTTTGCTGGGCTTTATTTCAGGGGAATTTATTCTGTCATCAACACTGTTTGCCAGTGCCGCCGTCACAAGCAACGTTAATCCAGTGCGCAAACGCACTAGGACTCGGTATTTCACATGGGATTGAGCCTTAGCTTTTACGTGTGTTTTGTTTTAGATTAAAGACTTCCAAGAAGACATTCTTGGAAGTTTTTTTATTTAAAGCAATAAAATATCTGTAACTAGAGCTGGGAAGCATTGACTTCCGCTTGTAACGCCCCTGGTAGATCATTTTGTAGGCGCTTACACTGGGCGATTAATAACCAGCATTGACGCTTCAATTCACGATCCCCCACCGCGAGTAATTCTGCTTTTTTGGCTAGATCCTCAGCTAAGCGTGGTTGTTCTTGTTTTAAACGAATATTAGCCAGTTTATAAGTCAATTTTGCATTGCGTGAATCAATACGTAATGCCCGCTCAATCTTCACGGCCGCTGACTCAAAGTTCCCCGTTGCCACATTCTGATCGGCTTCGTTCACCAAGGCCAAAATTGCAGGTGGCATATTACTCATCACCACGTCTGGCATAGCAGGCGCGGGCAGGACTAATGTTGGAACCGTTGAAGTTTGCCCACCCACTTCAGGAGTTGTTATCGGCAGAGGATTTTCGGGTTGAATACTCGGTATATCAGTTGGTAGTGCAGGTTTTGGAGGCGCCACAGGCTCTTGTAATTGAATTTCCGCTGCTTCAGGGTATTTAAACACTTCAATGGTTTTCGGCGCAGCTGGGGCTTGCTTTACTTTGGCATGCGCTTTACCCCGATGCACTGGCGCTGGCTCTTTACGTATTGGCTTCTCAGCACAACCAAATTGCAGGACAGCTAACACCAAAACCGTTACAACTCGGCTGGCAGGTAAACTCGATGATCTAAAATAATTCAATATCGTCCTCATTGTCTTCTACTGTTGATTTGGACACTTCAGAGGCTAAAGCTAAGGCTTCAGCAATGGACTTGCCACTTAGAACCGCGTCAAACATGATCTTTTCCGACTCCATGGTAAAGCGGCTGCGAATATCTAGCTGCAACCTTGACCATTCGGCGGGATTGTAGAGTCGTTCAGGTTTTTCAACTAACTCAGATAACCCTTTTAAACATTGGGTTACATGCGTCAAACATTGCTGCAAACGATCATAAAATTGAAACGCGATAATGGAAGAATTAATCATTTGATTGGTTGCAGCACAATGTTCAAGAGCTTCGGTCTTGATATTGTTATCTTCCATACTCTGCAAGGTGCGTTCAATGGCAGCTAAATTATCTACCATTCCCGTAAATGAGGAGGTCAAAGTATCAACGCTGTTTCCGCTGACATGCAAACTATTTTCTACTTGAGTGACCGAGATGGTTAAAAGTTTAACTGTCTCACGAACCTGACTCCAATCCAAGTCTGGTCTATCCGCATTAGAATATTGTGTCATAAAGTGCTTCCATCAAAATATACTCAAAATAGACGAATGTGTTAAACCTAAGTGCGCCATGTCACGAGCTTAACCACAAGGTATTAGTATAGCTGAGTTATTTAAATTGACTGTTAGCAAGTGACTAAATAAACCCCAGCTGTACACAATTACCCTCAAGTATTCGCGGGAATCCGTAATAACTGACCAGGTTTTACATTTCGACCTTCCATGGCATTGGCAGATTTTAATTCCTGCGTCGTAATTCCATACTGCTGTGCAATACCAGACAAGGTTTCACCCGCAATAACAGCATGCCGAGTGACTGCTTTAGGATGTGTGTTAGCATGTTTCGCAACACGCATCGTCGGCGCAACAGTCGGCGCATTTTGCTTAAAATAGGCAAGAATTCCTTTAAAAATTGCAGTTGCCATTTGTTCTTGGTGAGTTTCACTACGCAATTTTGCTTCTTCAGAAGGGTTGGAAATAAAAGCGGTTTCCACCAAAATGGAGGGAATATCGGGCGACTTAAGCACCAAAAAACCCGCTTTTTGGACCGAGGTTTTATGTAAGGGTTGATTAACCTGCTTAAAATGCGTTAAGACTTTGCGTGCGACATCACTACTGGCTTCTAGGGTTGCCGTTTGCGATAAATCCAACAACACCGAAGCGAGCATATCATCTTTATCATCTAAACTGACGCCACCAATCAAATCTGCGGCATTCTCACTATCCGCTAACCAGCGTGCCGCTTCGCTTGACGCTCCGTTGCTTGATAGCGTAAAAACTGAAGCACCTTTTACATCGGCGTCACGATAGGCATCCGCATGAATAGAAACAAACAAATCCGCTTTTGCCTCACGCGCAATATCGATACGTTTGCGTAATTTTATAAAATAATCTCCTTCGCGCACCATGACCGGGGTAATACCCGGATGCTTTTTCAGTAGGTTAGCTAATTTACGTGCAATCGCTAAAACTACCCGTTTTTCTTCCGTGCCTGATGGGCCATGCGCCCCTGGATCTTCACCACCGTGGCCCGCATCAATCGCCACAATAATTTCTTTAGCCGACGCTTTAGGCGCATACATTACTGATTTTGTAGGCTCCGCTAAGGCTTTAACAGAGTTCTCATGCAGGTCAGTCGTGGACTCGTTTTTCTGGGGACTGCGTTGGGCGAAGGCTTTGGGAACTGCATGGCTTGCCTCAGAAAGCGTGGCCGCAGATTTATCATTGGCTAAGGCCTCTACTGGGGCATTTTTAGTTGGCGTGGCGGTATTCGCCAACTTCGGGCTGGTTACGGATGGTGATAATTTGGGTGTTTCATGTTCAGGAGTGAGTCCATGTGCTATGGAAGTATCTTTAGTTTCAACCAAATCAATCACTAACCGATTACCATACACTTTATTAGGTGGCAGCGAGAAATCTTTAAAACGACTATTTTTCTTTAACTCAATGACCACGCGAAGATTGTTATCATTAAAACTGCCCGTTTCGATAGTGCTAAAAAAAAAGTTGCTTGTTGGGGGCTTACCAAATTTATGCGTTAATTTTGTGGCTTTTAAATCTACAACCAAACGCGGTGGGTTTTGCAACATATAAATGTTATGCTCAGGCAAGGCGCTAACGTCAAACACCAATCGCGCTTCTTGCGGTTGCGTCCAATAGCGAAGCGCATTTACGACAGTGGATTGTGCGCTACTCAGCGCGGGGATACTCAATAATCCGATTACACCTAGGCATGAACCGATATTTCGCATTTAAACCACCTTATTAGATCATGAAACTTAGGATTAAATTATACCAATATCTTATTGTTTTATCACGCTCTATGTTATTTTTAAAATTTATTTTTTGACGCATTTTGAATCAGCGAGTTAGCCGATTAGGGCTGAAAATCCTCCAATTTAATCCCTCCAGCTTCATCCGCAGCCGAACTAAACAACTCAGCATTTAGCAGAATTAGCTCCGCGATTCTGCCAGTAGACTGGGGTCGAAGATAAATCTCCATATCAGGCTGGGGCAGATAACCTTCCCCTCGAACTGGCCATTCAATAAAACTACAACAATTTTGTGCCAAATAATCGCGCATACCCAACCATTC
The DNA here is from genome assembly GCA_005779525.1 of Methylococcaceae bacterium. Lineage (GTDB taxonomy): Bacteria > Pseudomonadota > Gammaproteobacteria > Methylococcales > Methylomonadaceae > SXIZ01. Next base: position 9,191 of record SXIZ01000135.1, on the reverse strand, counting down.
GAGTTCCTCAGGATCGACGATACGATAAAGATCAAAATGCAAAACTTGTCGGGCCTGCACCGAGTATTCTTCAACTATATTATAGGTCGGACTTTTGACTACCCCGACATGTCCTGCGGCATGTAAAAAACCACGCACTAATGTGGTTTTGCCCATCCCTAAATCGCCGTGCAAAAAAACTAAACATTGAGTTGGCAAACACTGAAAAAGGTGGGCGCCCAACTTCTCTGTAGCCTCGGTATCTGCTAATTCTATCGTTATCATGCATTGACCAATTTTCTTAAATAAGGCATTAAATCATGGGCAAGTAGCCCACGCTCCCCATTTTGCTCTGCTGCTAAATCTCCAGCTAGCGCATGCAACAATACCCCCTGTCGCACAGCAGCACCCCCATAAATTCCTTGGGCAATTAACCCAGCAATCACGCCGGACAATACATCCCCCATACCACCGCTTGCCATTCCCGGGTTACCCGCAGTCACCACATGGCTACCCTCATTATCCCGGATGACGGTGCCCGCACCTTTTAAAACTATACTTCCGGCATATTTTTGCTGCAGTGCCTGGACTGCCGCAAATCTATCCTGTTCAATGTCTGCAGTTGTTACATTAAGTAAGCGGGCTGCTTCTCCAGGGTGAGGCGTAAATACCCGCGTTGCATTCACCGTTGGCAAACTAGGAGCCTGCGCGATTAGATTTAAGGCATCGGCATCTAAAATTACGGGCTTGTCAATGTCCAACACCATAGTTAACAATGCCTGCGCCCAGACACTTTGACCCAGACCTGGACCAATAACCACAACACTTGCTCTGGCTAGCAAGGGCAGCAATTGCTCAGTGTCAGCAATCGCATGACACATTAATTCTGGACGTTGCAGATTAAGCAACGCAGCATGCTCGGGGCGCGTCGCAATACTCACTAAACCACTCCCAACACGTAATGCAGCGGTGGCAGCCAGCACGGCAGCTCCCGAGTAGCCGCAAGCACCCCCGATAATCAGGACATGCCCATGACTCCCCTTATGTGCACAGCGCGAACGCTTGGGTAACGGCTGATACGCTACCTGCTTAGCACTTGCTGCAATTTGTGCAAAATAATGTTTAGGCGTTCCAAGCTCCGCAACGTCTAACTCACCCACATAATCTGGAGCATCACCAGTAGACAAGCCCTGCTTTGCCCCGATAAAGCTGATGGTATACGTTGCATGCACTGCGGCGAACATCACTTTACCGGTATCAGCATGAATTCCAGAGGGCACATCCACAGCAAATACCGGAACGTCTACCTGATTTATCCTTTCTATCGCAGCGAGGTAAAGCCCGGAAACTGGGCGACTTATACCCGTGCCTAACAGTGCATCAACAATAAAATCGCAATCTGGCAATGCTTGACCATTAAAAAGCGCTATTTCCCCACCTGCTTCCAAAAATTTTTGATACGCGGTTAACGCATCTCCGTGAAAAAGTTCTGGCGCTTGTAGCAAAAACACCGTCACTCCTCCCCCCCCCTCTGTACTGAGCTTAGTGGCTATCACCAGCCCATCACCCGCGTTATTTCCCGAACCGCAAAACACGACACCACGCAGCCCAAGCAGTGACTTACGACGTAAGCAGGCAACCACCGCCGCTCCAGCACGCGTCATCAGTTCAAAACCAGAAGCCACATTTTCATCGATTAACCGTTGCTCTATGCTGCGAATCTGGTCTGCCGTATAGAAATTTATTGGAAAATTTTGCATGGCTTTTCAACCTGTTTAACAATCAAAATAAAAAAAAACACTTCATTTACAGACAAGCTACGATTAAAATAACACCATAAATATAACTTTATTGCAGTAACCATTTGATCTTGTTAACTTTGTGTTATTATCAGCACTCTAGCAATTTGGTTAAGTTATATTTTTTGAGTTTTTGTTCTAATTTTCCCTATTTGAAAGGATAACACTATGCTAAAAAAACACCTACTTGCTCTTGCTACACTGACAAGTGTGAGTGTCCTGCCATTGGCTCAAGCAGCTGAATTCCAGGATAATCGCTGGTATGTTTCCCCCTTCGGCAGCTTTGTCAGAACAGGTGGCGATCGCAACTCAAGTGATGGCTGGGGCGGTGGCTTGGGTATTGGAAAAATCATCGACAAGCATTTCAACGTTGAGCTCAAAGGCTTCCATCAAGAATTTAACGGTGGTAATGGCTTATGGAGTCTTAGCGGTGGTACAGCTGATGTGCAATATTATTTTCAACGCTCTACATTTTCACCGTACACCGTCATCGGTTTAGGTGGCATGAATAGCTGCGTATCTGCGGATTGTGGCGCTGGTCTGATTGGCGAGGCGGGCGTAGGCTTTAGCTATGAATTACATGACAATTTATTGTTGCGCAGTGATGTTCGCTATCGTTACAGCAACAATCTAAATGCCCATGTGCAGCCAGGAACGGATGAATTTCACGATATGACAGTGAATGTTGGTTTCGAAATTCCTTTCGGTCCTAAACCCCATAGCAAAGCACCTGCTGAACCACAAATGGAACCTGCGCATGTAGTAGAACCTGCTCCTGCGCGTGTGGATGATTGCTCTACGCAAGATGCAGATGGCGACGGCGTAAACAATTGTAACGACCAATGCCCAGGCACACTGGCTGGTAGTGAAGTTGATGCACAGGGCTGTCCAATCAGATTGGAATTAAAAGGCGTACAATTCCGCTTGGATTCAGCTGAACTCACCGTTCCAGCAAAATTGGTCTTAGATAAAGTAGCCACTGACTTGATGAAATATCCACAAAAAAATGATATTGAAGTTCAAGGTCATACCAGTAGCGAAGCGTCTGACGCTTACAACCTAAAACTTTCACAACGTCGTTCACAAGCGGTAGTTAAATACCTAAAAGCGAGAGGCGTTACCAATAGACTTTATGCAAAAGGCTATGGTGAAAGTCATCCGATTGCTGACAATACCACTGAAGAAGGCAGATCAAGAAACCGTCGCGTTGAATTGGTCTGGGGCTCTAACTAATCTCAATCCCGAGCATTAGATCCAAAGGCTCGCTGGTCACAGCGAGCCTTTTTTATACCTAGGTGTTTTCAAAAACTACAGTACACCCCGCTATTTTGCTTAGCTTAAGCTGAAGCATGTATTTTTCGGGAATTTCACACCCGATCCTCAAAGCCGAATTTGCGAAACTTCTTTGTACATTAAGGACTTCTTGCAATAAAAACCCAGAGTAAAACTAGGCAATTAATGCGATTTGCACGCATTTTTCGGCAACTGTTGCTGGTGCAACAGACCTAAAAATTGCTGGTTTTTCATAAGCTATTTATGGGTTACAACCGCAATAAACCAAGCTATTCAACGATATTTTCGCCAGAAGTGCGTACGCAAAAATGGAAGTTTATTTTGTGACCATTAAGCTTTTATTGCATAATAAGTTGTACGATTTAAAAAAACTTAGCTCAACCCAATGAAAAAAATAGCAAAACTGCGTATAGCCCTCATATATCAATGCTCGCTTCTAAGCGCTTTACCAAGCGACTCTCTTTATTTATTTCAGCTTGCTGTTTAACAGCCCAAACAACCAAGAAGGTAACCCATGCGATTCTTGACTTATATTACCTGCAGCGTCATCAATTTATGTTTACTAACGCACGCTAACAACTCAGTAGCAGCATCTAAGCTACAACACAAAACCTCCCATAGCGTTGTCAAATTACATGGCAAAAAAGCCGCTCGCAACAAAGTTGTACCTATTGATGTCTGGGACCGAGTCCGCGCAGGTATGCGTTTACCCCAACCCACAGCCGTCATATTGCCTCAAGTTGAAGAAAAACCTGAGGTATCCGCTAATTCCACCGATAGTCATGCAAGCAGTAAATTAGCCGATGCCTCTAAATCCAGTATCCCAGAGCAACCCACAGCAACTAAACAGTCCCAAGCACATAAAGACGCTGACGAATTCTCTGAGTTTGAAAATACCAATTCTGAAGCATTGGAAGCCAAGTACGCCCAAGCAACATTAGCGCAACAGCAACCTATACATGAAAAAAGTTCGGACAGCTGTATCAAAAAAGTTGCCGTCAGCTCCGATAGCTCAAGCAAAACAGTCGTTAAACGCGTGCACACCCGTATTGAATTTAATTCGGGTTTACAAGATCACCGCGTAAAATCCCGCATCCAAGAACGCATTGTGACTGATGATTCCTACGCGCTGAACAAGGAAGAGCTGGAGATAACTAGCGATGCTCCTTGCCTGCAAAATACTAAAACTGTCCCCGCAGAATTACAAAATGCATCTGATTCAACGGCCGCCACTACCACACCCAAGCTTTCCAATGAAGAAATAGATCAGTTAGCTAAACAAGCCGCCAATTATGCACGGGTAAACAATTTTGTGCAGCGCTACAGCCAACAGGTAGAGTATGTCCGTCAAGTTGCAGAACGCGCTCGCCCCTACCTCTTTCATATTGTCGAAAACCTGAAAAAATATAACTTACCCACGGAACTGGCATTATTGCCCATCGTTGAAAGCAGTTATCAACCCACGGCGCTATCTCCTAAAAGCGCAGCTGGGCTGTGGCAATTTATTCCCAGCACTGGGGAAGAATATAATCTAAAACAAACTGAGTTTTATGATGAACGCATGGATATTGCAGCGTCTACTACTGCGGCAATGCGCTACTTAAGTTTTCTGCGGCAATATTACAATGGTGATTGGTTACTAGCGATTGCCGCCTATAACTGTGGCCCCGGCAGAATTGACGATGCCATAGCGCAAAACAAAGCTAATAATTTACCCACCGATTATTGGTCGTTGAATTTACCTGATGAAACCGAAGATTATGTACCGCGCCTACTCGCATTAGCAACGCTATTTAATAATCCTAGCGCGTACAACCTCAAATTAAATTACCTGAGAAATGAGCCTTACTTTGTACAGGTAAAAATTGAGCGTGAATTCGATGTCAAAAACCTGACTAACAAAAGCGTACAAGCAGTAGCTGAATTAGCAAACATTAGTCTGGAACATTTCAACATTTTAAATCCTGGCTATATCAACGCTAAATTAAGTGACGCCTCTAGCTACACATTTTTGCTACCCGGCAGTAATGCCGCGCAATTACGCCAACGCTTGGATTTGCTGGCTAATTTAAATACTCAAATAGCAAAAATACCTTCAAGTATTGCAACTCAGACTCACGCTTTAAGTACCCCAGACTGGCAAAATCCGAGCTTACCTTTTTTAACATTAGATATTGACCGCACTGCACTTCCTTCTGAAAAGACTAAGTTAACTGCAATCACACAAGCTTTGACCCCATCCGTGTCTACGCCTGCCAAACCCGCGTTAGCTGTCGCGAGTGCACGACAACCAGTAAATCCAGGGCTAGTAAGTTCTCCTAAACATAGCCCGCAAGCGCAAAAAAATCCTGCGATAGCGATTGCAGCGACCGAAGCATCAACCAAAATCCATCGTCTAGACAAAGGAGAAACCCTGGCTTCCGTTGCTAAACAATATCAGATTAGTATTGATGAACTGATGTCGGTCAACAGACTTAACCGTAATCCGAATCTGGTGCGTGGACAGCAACTTAAAATTCCAGGAAAAAGAAAACGCGTTGTTTGAGGTTACTTGTGCCAGACTTTGACAACATTGCCGCGCAAATCGCGGATGCGCTGGGCAAGCCTTTTAAAATACACGCTGTTCAATCCCTTAGCGGGGGAGATATCAATCAAGCCTATTGCATTGCCAGTCAAGAGCAACGCTATTTTGTCAAAATTAATCGGCTGGATTTAAGCAGTATGTTTCACGCTGAACGTGAAGCACTTTTGGAGTTAGCGGACAGCCATAGCGTGCGGGTACCACGCCCCATTTGTTGCGGCCAGACTGCAACGCAGGCATTTTTAGTCTTGGAATACATCCACTTGCAAGCTAAAAATCGTCAGGCCGAACAACTTTTAGGCGAACAATTAGCCAAGTTACACCAACGGCCGCAAGCGTTTTTTGGTTGGCACCAAGACAACACGTTGGGTAGCACGCCGCAAATCAATACCCCCATAGCAGACTGGATCAGTTTCTGGCAGCAAAATCGCTTAGAACACCAACTGCAATTAGCGCAACAGCAAGGTTATCGTGGAAAATTACCAGAGCTGGGAGCGCACTTAGCACAAGTCTTACCTCAATTCTTTCAAGGCTACGCAGTACAAGCGTCTTTATTGCATGGGGATTTATGGGGCGGAAATGCGGCTGCAGATGCTAACGGACTACCAGTCATTTTTGATCCCGCTAGTTATTATGGCGACCGTGAAACCGATATTGCCATGACTGAGTTATTTGGTGGATTTGGGCCAGAATTTTATGCGGCCTATCAGCATTGCTTGCCGCTGGACCCTGGGTATAAGACGCGCAAGCAACTCTATAACCTCTACCATATCCTTAACCATCTTAATTTATTCGGTAGTGGCTATTTATCGCAAGCAGAACGGATAATGCAAAATTTGTTAGCTGAACTTCGTTAACAACAACTAGAGCTGACTTGCAGGGCAAACCGCTTTAGCCAGTTGAATTCGAATACCTATAATTCAACTGCCCGCAGGTTTACCCTACAAAAGATTTTGCTCAGAATTATTCCGCTTCTGCTTCTGCAGGGGCCGCAGTGAGCGCTTTAACTTTTTCTAAAATTTCCGCCGCATGGCCTTCATGATTGACCCCATAGCCCACCTCAACCAAGACCCCCTCTTTATTTATAATAAAAGTCGAGCGGAGTATAGCCATACTTTTCACGCCATTTTTTTCCCGTTCCCGCCAAACTCCATAGCTTTCGCACAGATCACCATTCACATCCGCCAGCAAATCCAATTTAAGCCCATATTTACTAATAAAATCGACATGGCTGGCACACGAGTCTTTGCTGACCCCAATAACAACCGTATCTAAGGCGGCAAACTCATCTGCTAATTGTGTAAAATCATTCGCTTCGATGGTACAACCCGGGGTGTCATCTTTAGGATAAAAGTATAAAACAATATTTTTCTCGTCCAAAAAATCGGTAAGCCGCACCTCTTGCTGATGTTGATTTTTAGATCTGAACATGGGTGCTGGTTGATTAATTGCTAACATATAATCCTCTCACTCTTAAGTAAATCGCTGAAAAACTTATAGACGCTGAAACGCATCCATAAACTCGCATAGTTTTTCCACGGCCGGGAGCGTCAAAGCATTGTAAATAGAAGCCCGAATACCTCCGACTGCACGATGCCCCTTGAGACCCGAGAAACCAGCGGCTGACGCTGCCTGCAAAAAACGCGTTTCAGTTTCAAGATTAGGCAAATTAAAACAGACATTCATTAGCGAACGATCTGGCGTTTCTGCGTGCGCACGGTAAAAACCATCACTATTATCTAACAATCGATACAGCAATTGTGCTTTTTGTTGATTCAGGTGAGCCATATTTGCCACCCCTCCGATTTCATGCAGTAACCACCGGGTCACTAACAAAACCACATACATTGCAAAGACGGGCGGCGTGTTATAAATTGAATGCGCTTGCATTTGCGTACGATAATCTAAAAAACCGGGTAAATCAGTACGCGCATAATTTAGCAAGGACTGACGCATGATCACTACCGTCACTCCTGCGGGGCCGACATTCTTTTGTGCATGCGCATAAATCAATGCAAAGCGCTCAGCCTGACAGGGTTTAGAGAGAAAATCAGATGACATATCGCAGATGCGCGGTACATCCTCGCGCCCTAGCACGCGTTGAAATTGCAAGCCCTCCACGGTTTCATTGGAAATATAATGCAAATACGGCGCCTCAGGCGAAAACTCCAGCTCATCATTGCGCGGTAGCCGTTTAAATCCGGTGTCAGCACCACTCCATAACACCTTGATCGACCCCTCACGGCGAGCCTCAGGCAAGGTTTTTCCACTCCAATACCCGGTATGTAAATACTCTGCTGGCTGAGATTTTCCATGTAAAAAAGTCATAGGGATCATTGAGAATTGCTGCGTCGCGCCACCTTGCAAGAACAAGACACTATACTCCGACGATAATCCCAATAAGCGACGAATATTGTCTTCAAGCTCTGCCACCACCGCAGCAAACCAGTCAGAGCGATGACTAATCCCCAAAATCGATAATCCCACCTCGGGCACCGCACTGATGGCTTGCTGAACCTGTAACAGCACCGACTCGGGCAAAACTCCCGGACCACCTGAAAAATTTAAACTATTGCGTGGGTTAAGCATGTGGGGCAGTCAACAACTTTACTTTGCTGCCGTGATCAAGCGCTCCAAATAAGCACGAAATGCGTCTTTGGCTTTTTGAATATGGCGTTGTTTATAGGGAAACATATCTACAGGGTCCATGGCATGCACAACCATGGCATGATCAATTTCAAAAACAAATAACTCCCCTGCTGGAGTTTCCGCACAATCAATACATAAATAATCTAATTGCGTTTGTTGGTATATTGCTTGTAAAGCCGTATGATGCCGTTGGGCAAACTCCGCGAAATGCTCCATAAATGCCGCTTCTTCTAAACGCTTATCGGCATCTTCATACATCCCCGCATTGACGTAATGAATCATCCAATGTGCCGAAATAGCCATATGACTTGCAAAAGGTTGCCCGTCAATTAACACAATCCTGAATTTACGGAATAAGCCATCAGCACCACTATAATCGATAAAGCGCGCAATAAAAAAAGCCTCTGCTGGCACGCGTGCTAAATAATCCGCCAAAGCGACGGCATGCTCAATCTTCTCTAAATTCACGCCTGCATGTGAGCCCACCGGGCGCACAATCACCGGAAATTCGCAATCAGGAAAATTCACCGCTAATTTTAGCTCTTCCCTAGCGATCGCTAATAATTCGCTGCGACTCGCCTGCAAGGTGGTCGGGATATACAAACCTGGAATATTTTGTAAACGTTGACTCGCCGTATTGCGGCGGGTGTTGGGAATATACTGTGGCCAATTGATCACCGGTTTTGGCCATGCCGCCAAGGCGGCAACTAACGCCTCCAAAGTCGCATGCGTTCCATCAAACTCACTAATTGCGACAATGAGTACGTCATGCTCCGGCACCTCTACACTCAGAGGTTGCTCGCCCGCCGTCACATAATAAAAATCGATATCAATATCCATATTTTCTAACAGGCAATCCAACGGAATATTGGTCGCTAAATCCCCGGGTA
>SXIZ01000134.1 GCA_005779525.1 Methylococcaceae bacterium | reverse complement strand
TCGCCTCACTGCCAAGGATCTCGAGGAGTTGGCCCCGCAGGTTGTGCTATTCGGAAATCAGCGCAGCGCGTGTAATTCACGAATTGATGGGCGCCTGTTTTTTGCGCCCGGCCCGGCGGGTCCTAATATCGGGTAAGGGCAGGCCATAGCCACTATAGCCACGTGCAACATAGACCACAAAGCGTAAATTGGACATGACCAGTTCTTTGGCCGCATCAACATCGCCTTCGTTATGGTAGCGCATGGCAAGTTCGGTTTCTTGTTCTGCTGTCAAGCGCGACATCTGGTTGACGGCGTTTAAATACGCGTCAAAGGTACCTACGGAAACATTTAAAGGTAAAGATAATGCAGTAGTCATAATTATCTCCATTAAAATTTAAGATGCCATAATAATAGCACTCTATTGACAAGAGTGCTAATAATTAGCAGCAACTTTTTTTGTGAATTGCATGCATTGCGAGTGGGGCGGGTATGGCGTGGGTGGGTCGCTTAATTACATTGGCGCTTGAGCGGAAAATGACAAGTAAAACAGCTACCTTTGCCTACTTCACTTTGGATATTGAGTTTGCCTTCATGGCGCATTAATACATGTTTGACAATCGCGAGCCCTAGGCCAGTGCCGCTGATTTTGCGTTCGCGTTTGACTTCACAGCGATAAAAACGTTCGGTGATACGCGGCAGGTCGGCTTCTGCAATACCTTCGCCGTAATCTTGTACTTCGAAGACAAATGCTTGTGCGGTTTGATACCAGCGCACTAAAACCGATGCTTCTGTCGGAGAATATTTCAAAGCATTACCCAGTAAATTGGTAAATGCACTGCGTAATTCATGTTCTTCGCCGATGATATGTGCAGGGGATTCAATACGCAGTTGTATGCGATTGGCTTGTTGCGGGAGCGTGTCGCCTTCTAAGCAAATCTGTTGTAGTAAGTGCGGCACATCGACGCATTCATTTTTGACTTGCTGAGTTTCTAGGCGTGTAAGTAATAACAAATCATCCACCAAATATTGCATGCGTTCTGTTTGTGCTTGCATTTGGGTTAATGACTCGCTTAATAACACCGAGGTGTGTTCATCCATGTCCTGTAAGGTTTCCAAATAGCCTTTGAGTACGGTTAACGGTGTGCGTAACTCATGCGATACATTGGCGACAAAGTCTTTGCGCATCAACTCCATTTTTTTTAATTGGGTGACATCTTGCGCTAGCAATAAACGCAAGCCTTCGCCATACGCCACAATCCGCACGGTTAAGATAATGTGCTTGTCGACCGGGGAGTTGAGGGTAATGGCTTCATTGAAATCACCGGATTTTAAATAACGGACAAATTCGGGAAAACGAATGAGATTGGGAATGCGTTGGCCTTTATCGGAATTTTGTAAGCCTAATACTTGATTGGCCATTTTATTTGACCATTCAATTTCATCATTTTTGCCGAGTACCACCGCGGCATCGGGTAAGGCTTCAGTCGATTTACGAAATAAATCGATCATTTTGCCTAATTTTTTTTTGCGTTTTTTGTCGTCTTTTTTGATACGGTAAATGTGATAGTAAATATCTTCCCAAATCCCTGAGGTTTTGGGGTATTTTTTTCGCCCTCCGGTACGTATCCAGTTTTCAAAGCGTATTACCTGAAATAATTGATAGGCCAATAGCGCTGACATGGCTAATAACATGATTGGATAGAACAAACCTACTATTGCGCCGAGTAAAGCAATTAAACTTAACAGCAGCAATAATCGCGTAATTTCTTTTTGCCCGGTGCCCATATTGCCTTAGTTCAATACTGAAAAACGATAGCCAAAACCACGTACGGTTTGTACCCAGTCTTCGCGGCCATATTCACCCAAAATTTTGCGTAAGCGCCGAATATGCACATCGACCGTACGTTCTTCTATATACACGCTCCGTCCCCAGACTTGATCGAGTAATTGGGTGCGGCTATAGACTTTATCGGGATGGGTCAGAAAAAATTGCATTAAGCGAAATTCCGTTGGGCTGACATCTAATAACTGATTGCCGATACTTAATTTATGTTGATCGGTATCCAACACCATATCGCCCACCGCGATTTGTACTGCATCTGCATTCTTGCCGCTGCGGCGCAAAACCGCACGAATGCGAGCCACCAATTCTTTGGGGGAGAAGGGTTTGGTCATATAGTCGTCGGCTCCGATCTCCAAGCCCCGCACTTTGTCTTCTTCTTCGCCGCGTGCGGTGAGTAGGATAATGGGTAACTCCATATACGCAGTTTCTTTTTTTAAGCGTCTAGCCCATTCTACGCCACTGATGCCAGGTAACATCCAATCCAATAAAATCAGATCTGGCATCTCCTGTTCGAGACATTTTTGGGCCTTCTCGGCATCCGCTGCCGCTTTGACGTCAAATCCCGCCTGTTGTAGCACCACCATCAACATTCCTCTGATGGCATCTTCATCTTCCACTACTAAAATTTTAAATAACATTGTTGGGACTATTTCCTGAAACGCAAGTTGAGTTTGAACACATCGGTTAAAGAGATTCGCTACCCGAATACCTGGGGTTTGTACACCTAGTACTCAGTCAATTTTATAATGTCGTGGAAATAAAAAAACTGTTCGTGGCGAGCTTGTCGAACCATGAACCACAAAGCCATTCGACAGGCTCATGGGTGAACGGAATATTTTAGTAACCGCCAAAACAAAATTAACTAAGTACTAGTCAGTTTGTGTTCACCACAGGCGCGCGTGGCTCATTAGGCACCTTTAACTTTTTTCTCTAATTCTTCTTGAGTTAAATGTCTGACGGCCTCACCTTTAATCATATAGATCAAATGCTCACAGATATAGCAAGCATGATCACCAATGCGTTCTAATGCACGCACGGTCCAAAGTACATCCAGTGTGCGGGTAATATTGCGGGGATCTTCCATCATTTGAGTAATTAATTGCCGAATAATACTGCTGTATTCACGATCTACATTTTCATCCAAGCCAGTAATGTCGGTGATATTCTCAATACTCATCCGGGCAAATACATCTAAAGCACGATGCAACATGTCTTTGACCAACTCGGCCATATGTTGAACTTCATAATAGTTATCGCGCTTACCCTCTGTGCTGGAGAGGTGAATGGACATTTTCGCTATGCGTTCTGCTAAATCACCCACGATTTCCAGCTCGTTAATAATTTTAATGACCGTAAGCAATAAACGTAAATCAAACGCTGTTGGCTGACGTAACGCCAAAATTTGCGTACATTCTTGATCGATTGCCATTTCAAAGGCGTCAACAAGATTATCTTGCTTGATCACTTGTTCAGCGATTTCAATGTCACCTGTGGTGAAAGCTTTTACCGCCAGCTCGATTTGCTGCTCAACTAAGCCCCCCATGGTCAATACTTTGTTGCGTATATCTTCCAGTTCTTTATTAAACTGCTCGGAAATATGATGTCCAATTTTGCTATTATCCATGTCGTACTCCTGAATTAACCGTATCGACCAGTGATGTAATCTTCGGTCTGTTTTTTCTTGGGGTTAGTAAACAACTCACTGGTGTTGCCCATTTCAATCAACTCACCCATATACATAAAGGCAGTATAGTCGGACACGCGTGCTGCTTGTTGCATGTTGTGCGTCACAATGACGATAGTGTATTTTTCTTTCAGTTCATTGATCAGCTCTTCAACTTTTAAGGTAGAAATAGGGTCTAAGGCCGACGCAGGTTCGTCTAATAATAACACTTCGGGTTCAATGGCAATCGCCCGTGCAATCACTAGTCGTTGCTGCTGTCCACCTGACATCCCTAAAGCATTATCGTTCAGCCTATCCTTCATTTCATCCCATAAGGCTGCACCACGTAAGGCTTTTTCGACGGTTTCTTCGAGGGTGCGTTTATCATTAATCCCTTGAATGCGTAGGCCATAGGCCACGTTTTCAAAAATGGACTTTGGAAATGGGTTCGGTTTTTGGAAAACCATTCCTACTTGACGGCGTAAGGCGGCAACATTCACTGACTTATCATAAATATTTTCACCGTTGACTAAGATTTCGCCCTCAATTCTTGCGCTGTCGACTAAATCATTCATGCGGTTAATACAGCGGAGTAGGGTGGATTTACCACAACCGCTGGGCCCAATATAGGCCGTCACCCTTTTTTTGGGCATGGACATATTGATACCATGCAGTGCTTGTTTAGTGCCGTAAAACAAATTTAAATTTTTAACTTCAATACACGTTTGTTGTGGCTCATGGTCACCAACACCCCGCAAAACGGAGCTCATATCGATCGCGTGTGAACGAGGAGATTCTTGTGTAGTCATGGGTTAACCTTCCAAGGCGCGATATTTTTCGCGCAAATTATTTCTGATCAAAATAGCCGCTAAATTTAAGCCCACAATGACCAATACCAGTAATAAAGAGGTGGCATAGACCAGGGGTCTTGCGGCCTCAACGTTCGGACTTTGGAAGCCGACATCGTAAATGTGAAACCCTAAGTGCATAAATTTACGATCTAAATGCACAAACGGAAAGTTACCATCCAAAGGTAACGTGGGCGCCAATTTGACCACACCCACCAGCATTAAGGGGGCAACTTCTCCCGCCGCACGCGCTACCGCTAAAATTAACCCGGTCATCATGGCTGGGCTAGCCATCGGTAACACGGTACGCCACAAGGTTTCCAATTTGGTGGCACCCAGAGCGAGACTGCCTTCACGTATGGCTTTAGGAATACGTGCCAAACCTTCTTCGGTGGAGACAATCACTACGGGTAAGGTTAATAAGGCGAGGGTAATGGACGCCCATAACATACCAGGTGTTCCAAATACTGGCGCAGGCGCAGATTCGGGGAAAAACAATTGATCTATATTGCCGCCCAAAATGTAGACAAAAAAACCTAGACCAAACACGCCGTAGACCACCGAGGGCACCCCAGCCAAGTTATTCACCGCAATCCGAATCAAGCGAGTGACAAATCCCTGCTTGGCATATTCGCGCAAGTAGACCGCAGCAATCACGCCAAAAGGGGTCACAATAATCGCCATCAGCATCACCATCATAACGGTTCCGAAAATAGCCGGAAAAATCCCGCCTTCAGTATTGGCTTCCCGCGGGTCATCGGTTAAAAACTCGATAAACTTGACACCATAATGTCCTAGTTTTTGGAAAACATTCATGGTGTTGGGCTGATAAACGCGCACAATTTTGGCTAATGGAATAGTTTGCTCGGCATCGCTTTCGGTTTTTAACACCAAACTATCGCTACGGACTTTTTTGTATAACTCAGCTAATTGTGCTTGATATTGCTTGTATTGCACATCGTATTCCGCTTTTTCAGCGACAATAGCCTGCTTTGCCGTTGCATCTAGCGCATTTTTTAATTCCAGTTTTCGCTGCTTTAAACGTAAACGTTCTAACGCATAGTTAATAGAACCAATTTCCTTTTTTTCCAGGTGCGAGATTTGTTTGAAGATCTCCAAGGCATTCGCAATTTTCTCTTGCGCCATGGGTAATGCTTGTTCACCGCTGGCAACCACTTGCCCGCCAGATTTCACCGCGACTAGGCGCCCGTAAAAATTACCCCATTCGCGACGCTCAACTACGAGCAACTCTTGCGGATATTCCATATGCTGAATTTTGCGTTCTTCAATCCAACGAAAATCCACGGCGGTCACATCACGGTTACCCGTTTTTAGTTGATATTGAATTAAATGATCTTCAGAATCAGCCATTTTAAAACCGCTTTCACGTGCCATAATCAAGGGCATGACACTCGTATCAATTTTTTCGCCAATAATTTTTTGCGTTGTACCGTCGTCTTGCTGATAAGTGAACTCGGCTACAGATGTTGGCCAAAAATGTCCAATGCCACGGACAACCAACAGACCTAACACGCCAATTACCATGATCAGACACGTACTGACTGCGGCTGCATTCACCCAAACCCAAGGTTCGCCGCTTTTAAACCATGCTTTAATCATAAGGAACTATACCTTTCACGTAAGCGTTGCCGAATGACTTCGGCGAGTGTGTTAAAAATAAATGTGAATAGAAACAGCACTAAGGCTGCTAAAAACAATACCCGATAATGGGAACTATCCACTTCCGCTTCTGGCATTTCTACCGCAATATTGGCTGCGAGTGTGCGCAGGCCCTGAAATATACTAATGTCCATCACAGGGGTATTGCCTGTCGCCATTAAGACAATCATGGTTTCACCAATCGCGCGTCCAAACCCAATCATGACTGCTGAGAATATCCCTGGACTCGCTGTCAGTAAAACCACTTTGGTCATGGTTTGCCAAGGAGTTGCTCCTAAGGCTAAGGAACCCACAGTTAAGTGCTTAGGTACGCTAAAGATTGCATCTTCTGCAATCGAGAAGATGGTCGGAATCACCGCAAAACCCATCGCGATGCCGACGACCATCGCATTACGCTGATCGTAACCTATGCCAAACTCGCTTTTAAACCATTCACGCAAAGTTTGATCAAACAACATAGTTTCTAAAGGCACACTGATCGCAAAAGCAAACCAGGTGCTCAAAATAATTACAGGAATCAAAAGTGCGGCATCCCAACCTTCAGGGATTTTTTGGCGGTGTTCTTTGGGAACATACTGCCAAAGTAAGGCAAAGAGCATGACTCCCAGCGGGGCGATGACTAAAAAGGAAAACATGCCCGCCAGATTTTTCTCGATAAAAGGCGCCAGCCATAAGCCAGCCAAAAAGCCTAAAATCACGGTAGGTAACGCGCCCATCAATTCAATGGTGGGTTTGACGATAACCCGCATCTTCGGTGCCATAAAATACGCGGTGTAAATAGCGCCCATGAGTGAGAGTGGTATAGCCACCAACATCGCATAAAATGCCGCTTTTAATGTGCCGAATACCAGAGGGATTAAGCTGTATTTAGGTTCGAAATCGCTACTAGCCGACGAAGATTGCCACGTATAGCCAGGGGCTGCATAGCTTTCATACCAAACTTGTTGCCATAAAGAGCGGATAGAGACTTCCGGATGTTCATTATCGACATGCCAAAATTGGATGTCGCCATTGTCTGATTGAATCATCAAGGCACTGGCCCGCGGTGACATCACCACAGCCGCAGGGGCTGACTCTGCCATCTGTTCTTTTATCATTTCCCGCTCGGAGGTGGAATGATAAATACCGACTAAGCCACTGGCATCCACCGCCATAAAGCCTTTACGGCGTTGTTCGGCGTTAATGCTTAGAATAGGTTTATCCGAAACTTTAAATTCCCGCATTTTTTGCAGGGCAGGGCGGTTAGTAGCATCTTTGACCATGCCCCATTGACTCACTAAGCCATTGGAATCCCCTATGAGTAGAGATAAATCACCATTGAGAAACTCGAAACTGGTGACCGTGGTACCCGCGGCAACAATATTTAATTCCTGTTTAATGACCGGATTTGTTTTGTCACTGATATCAATAAACCCTAAGCGTCCATCGTTACTTAATAAGAATAAATTACTTTCTTCTTTATCCACTAACATATGCGTCACGCCTGATGCGGGCATATTCAACGTCGCTTCAGAGTGGGTCCACTTGGCTTCTTCTTCGAATAACGATTGTTCTTTGGCAAAGTTTAATACCCGAATTTTATCACCCGACTTAGCCACAATCGTGGTGTCATCTTCACCCACTTTGATGGCGATATTATCGATTGCTGTACCATTGCTGTTAACAACTAAAGGCTGTTCACCTAAAGGATATTTGATGGAGGGGGTAATGGTTTTTTTGTTGTCGACAAAGGTCACGGTAAATTTATGTTTGGCGACAATGGCGCGCCCATCACTTAGACCATAGACAACAGCGCCTTCATTCGCTGGACTGCCTTTTGCAAAGCTGCTGATTTTTGCACTCTTAGGGATGGCAATCGCTTGCACTAAAACGGTTTTTCCGCTTTTGGTGTCAAAAAAAACGGCTTGACCTTGATCGGTATAGCGCACTGCCAGGGTATTTTGTTCTTCAACCTCTAATAACATGGTTTTGCCCAGCGCAGCTTCAGGGAGTGCGTAGTGACTTATCATTTCAACTTTGGCAGGCAGAAATAATGGAAAAACCACGTATAGCAAGTAAAAGAAAATTAACACGATGGCAACAATCACTCCTAAACCACCAACGACTACCCCGTAACGCGCTAATTGATCTTTCAGTAAGCGCCAGCGCTCATGGCGGCTGGTTGCCGAGTTAACCAGGGAAGCAGGTTTATCGATTGAATTTATTTCACTCATGCGAATATTTTCTATTTAATGAATACAACGCGTAAAAAAATTAGGCCGGAATCCGCTAACGAATCCCGGCCATTTTAAACCTGAACACTCTTTGCTTTATATTAGGAAAGACCAGAAGAATTCAGTGCAACATCCATGTGCTTGCGTCCCTGCAAACCTGAGAGTGCTATCTCTACTTCCTCTAACACTAAACTATTTTAGGCTGGCAATAATTTTCTCAACCACTTTTGCGGGTAATGGAATGTAACCATCTTTAATAACGACTTGTTGACCAGTTTTAGAAAGGACCATTTTAATAAACTCGCCTTCTAAAGGAGCTAAGGCTTGATTTGGCTTTTTATTTACATAAACATATAAATAACGTGTTAAAGGATAGGCGCCTGAAACCGCGTTTGCAGGTGTGGCTTCGACAAAAGTCGTGCTACCTTTTTTAGCCAACGGCACCATTTTTATTCCAGAGGTACTGTAGCCCATGCCTGAATAGCCAATGCCGTTAGCAGAAGAAGTCACAGATTGTACGACTGAGGCAGAACCTGGTTGCTCGTTGACGTTGCTTTTAAAGTCACCTTTACATAACGCATGCTCTTTGAAGTAACCATAAGTCCCAGACACAGAGTTACGACCGTATAATTGAATACTTTTTGCGCCCCACGCAGCAACGCCAGCATCGCCCCAGTTTTCAATATCTTTATCGCCACCGCATTTACGCGTAGAGGAGAAGATAGCATCGACTTGTTCCATCGTTAAGCCTTTAACGGGGTTGTCTTTGTTGACCATAACCGCTAACGCATCAATCGCAACGGGAATGGCGGTGGGTTTGTAACCGAATTTGCCTTCAAAGGCTTCTAATTCATCGTCTTTCATTTCGCGGCTCATAGGACCTAAGTTTGAAGTCCCTTCAGTCAATGCTGGCGGCGCAGTAGATGAACCCGCGGCTTGAATTTGAATATTGACGTTAGGATAGACACGGTTAAATTCTTCAGCCCACAAGGTCATCAGGTTCGCTAAGGTGTCTGAACCGACACTGGAGAGATTGCCATCAACGCCACTGGCTTTTTCATATTCTGGTAAAGCGGCATCTACTTTTTGTGTTGCGCCTGCTGCAAAGCTGCTATCAGCTATTAAAGCCATAGAGGCTAGGCTGATTGTGGTAACAATTGATTTTAAGGAGAATAAATGTGTCATAGAGTTGTTCCGATAAATGAATATGCGCATATTATCAGAACTTAATATGACAAGATTATGACAATGTCATAATTTTTATTGAGCTTCATGAGCAGTAACTGGTGGGCAAGTGTAATGACGCAAAAAAAAACTGTTCCTGCAGAATACTTGCAGATGCTGTAATACGGCCCAGACGCAGTGTAATTTGCTAAGTGCGTTGATAGCAAACACTTATTTAATCGCCTGAATTAATTTCAAGATATCGCCACTGTAACTATCCACCAAGACTTGTGAAAATCCACAGGCTTGTACGTTTTTGAGTGTCTCCCGGTCGATATTTGCGCCAAATAGCTTTACAACGACAGGATTGAACAACCGCATTAGCCATGCTAATAACGGACGTGAACTCAGGACATGCTCCAACAGGATGACCTGTCCTCCAGGTTTGCAGACGCGAAATAATTCGCGTAAGCCTTTACGGGGCAAAGGCACTGAACAAAATACAAAGCTCGCTACCACGGTATCAAAACTATTATCTGCGTAATACAAACGTTCCACGTCCATTAAATCTAAATGGACATTTAATTGCTTATGCGCACGTTTATGTTGGGCGCGTGCCAACATCCCTGGGCTAAAATCGATAGCTGTAATGCGCGCGTCTTTCGGATAAAAACGAAAATTTTTTCCTGTACCAACGCCGACTTCCAAAATATGCTCACCTTGCGCCTTGGCCCAGAGTCGCTTACGCCAGCGGCTAAAAATAAAGCCTTCGATTACGACTTCCAGTGCGTCAAAATAGGGGGCCAGACGATTATAACGCTGGATAATTTTGTTAGTTGTATCACTCATGTACTATTCCAAATATCATTTTTTATGTGAACTAAACCGCAATATTAAATGGTTCATACAACAATTAGGAGGGGATAGAGAGTTGTTTTTGAGTAAAGTTGATATAAATCATACTGATATGCAAGGTAAAAAAGATCTGGAATACTGTGAAATAACCTAGGAATCTACCTGCGACAATATGTCACATTTTAATTTACTTACCCAGTTGCTATTATTAACTCGAATATTAGCTTTTCATTTTATCCAGCTAGATTACGCGTTATATTCTCCTAAATAATTCTTCAAGGCGGTTAACTATAACCGCCTTTTTTTTGCCTGTAATTTTTGCTTAATAACGCACGTTACATCCCGCCAAGCCACAGTAACCATTAGGATTTTTGGCTAAATATTGCTGATGATATTCCTCAGCATAATAAAACTGTTTTAAAGGTACAATTTCCGTCGTAATTTTACCTAAGCCAGCGTGCGTCAAACAGCTTTGATAGTGGTCGCGACTGGTTGCAGCGATCTGTAATTGCTGCTCATCGAAGGTATAAATACCCGACCGATACTGGGTGCCCACATCATTTCCTTGGCGCATGCCTTGTGTTGGATCGTGAGCTTCCCAAAAAAGTTGTAGTAACTGTAGATAACTTAACTGCTGCGGATCAAACACCACTAACACTGCCTCAGTATGTCCCGTTAAGCCTGTGCATAACTCATCGTAGCTGGGATTGGGGGTGATGCCATTGGTGTAGCCGACTGCCGTGCTGTAGACCCCGGCTTGCTGCCAAAATTTGCGTTCAACGCCCCAAAAACACCCCATCGCGAATACGATTTGATTGAGATGCTCTGGAAACGGGGGACGTAGTGGGTTACCCAGGACTAGATGACGATTGCTTAAAGGCATTTCCGTGGCGCGTCCAGGCAGGCACTGTTCGGGGGAAGGCATTTGTAACTTTGCGGATTTAAAAAACATCATGGCCTCTCTGTGCAAAACGGGGTAATCATTATTAGACACGTTTAACTACGATTTTGCTACTTGATAATGATAATATGTCTTTATAGGTGGTCGTGCTAGCACAATATTTAGCTATCCATGCACTGCAAATTTATGATTCTATTGTCGAAGTCCTCAGCTGGAACCCGTAACTTACATGAACGAGCAAGATATTTTAAGGCGATTTATTTTTGAAGAACTTGGCGTACGTGGCGAATGGCTGCGTTTAGAACAAAGCTGGCAAAGCGCAAAACAACACCAACAGGGTAATGCGCAAGCACATACCATACTGGGTCAAGCATTAGTGGCTGCAGTATTGTTATCCGCTACTGTTAAATTCAAAGGATCACTGATAATTCAAGCACAAGGTCAAGGGCCGCTGAAGACTTTAGTTGCGCAAGCGACACATGCGAAAACACTCCGTGGCTTAGTGCGCTGTCAGGATGATGTGCCTCAGGGCTCGCTTGAGCAAGTGTTCGGCGAAGGTTATTTAGTGATCACTATTGAATCTGAAAATGCTGAACCCTACCAAGGCATTGCGCCGCTACTCGGTGAAAATTTCGCGCAGGCTATTCAAACCTATTTTGATCAGTCTGAACAATTACCGACGCGTATTTGGTTATTTGCGAATGCGCAGCATGCTGCAGGCTTATTTTTGCAACAGTTGCCAGGGTCAGAGAACAGCAAACAAGAAGATTGGGAGCGGGTGTGTATGTTAGCGAATACCATCACTGAAACCGAGTTGTTTACCTTATCCGCAGAAGACGTTTTGTACCGTTTATTCAATGAAGATCAAGTGCGAATTTTTGACGCAGAGCCTGTCAGTTTTGCGTGTAATTGCTCTAATCAAAAAATAGAAAACACCTTATTCTCGTTAGGGCGTGCAGAATTGGAAATTATTTTAGAAGAACAAGAACTGGTCGAGGTTGTTTGTGAGTTCTGTAGTCACCGCTATACGTTTGATCGGGTCGATGTTGAACGTATTTTGATGACTGGCCTCAGCAATAACGACACGCGTCACTAACCCCCCTCGTTGGCAGGCAAACTATGTCCACTTTACTCAAATCTAAAGCCTGGAAAATCAGCGTTATAGTGCTATTTTCGATAGTATTAACTGGCTGTTTGGCATGGTTTAGAGCCTATCAAACCTATTTGCAGCTCAATGAATTTGATAAAAATTTTGCGATCAAAGCTAAAGATGACTTTACGCTGGAATTTAAAAATCCCATTTTATTCAGCGAGGACTTTGTGACCATGTCCAAGCTCCGTGCCAGCGAGTCATGGCCTTTAGAGCATGGACGAGTGTGGCGTTACTTGTTTAAAAAAGTTGACGAACAAGGCAATATTCTGCAACCAGAAATCAGTTTTTTCTTTGATTTACAGTTCAATAAACACCCTCATCAACAATTGGTGGCTTGGACGTTTTCACCGTTATTTTTGCAAATCGCCCCCGCAAATTTTTTAGAAGCTTCCTTACGTTCAATTGCAGGTGCGGATATTAACGAGGGCGCTAAACAATTACGCACCAATCCAGAATCCATTAAAAAGATTGTGGGGCAATTACCGCTAAAAGATCACGTGGTCGCCAAGCTGGGCGCACCGTTAGAAATTATCACCGAAACCGAAACTGAAGTTTATCGCTATCATTTTATGTTACAAACCACGGTGATCGAAAAAGGCTATGAAGACCGCGCGCTGAATGCAGTTCGTTTAACCTTTGATTTAAAAACGCATGAGTTGGTTAAAATGTCTGGACGTTTCGCAGGGCTTAAGGTTTCGATTAATTATCGTAACTATCAAAGCGAAGCGACCGAAGAAAATTAACGCTGTTTAGACTGAGATGACTGACGTAATCCTCCGGGTACTGAAGGATTACGTCAAAAACGCTGTTAACGACCGAATAATTTTCCCGCTAAATTGAGGGCGCCTGAAACACCGCCCACCGCATCCAGTAATGAGCCGCCACTCGAAGCGTTATTCACCACTTCTGGCAGCGCATTCGCTAAACCATTCAGCGCAGTGTCTGGGGAAATTCCAAGTTTCGCGGCAAATCCTGCAATCTGCTCTTGGCTAAACAACTGGCTTAATTGTTCTGGCTGAATCGCAGCATTTGGCCCATCCCCAAGCCAAGAGCTAGCTAAGTCCATCAAATTACTGCTTTGCATTTTGCCGACCAAGCCTGCAAGATCCAACTGCCCTTGTTCATTGCTGATCAAACCGGATAAGGCATTCGCGATCTCTGTTGCATCTACCTGTCCATCCTGATTACTATCTAAACGTGCTTGAAAAAATTGTGCCCCTACCTGCATGACTTGATTCATATCCATACTCGTATCCCTCATCGTGTTTGTTTTAAAGTGTAATTGGCCTGCGTGCAACATTAAAAACTGACGCTGCACACTAGCAAGATATTACTCTGGTTTAGTCATTATTAGAAGTATTTATAGATGAATCTCTTGATACGGACTTAAAGAATCTTTATCAATACAATAGGCTAGGATTTAGTCAATTTTATAATGTCGAGTTGAAATAAAAACACGTTCAAGGAAAGTCATTTAGCTAGCGATATTGCCGGGTGAGCGTGGCGGATGTTGAAGTGTTAAAACTGTGATAAAGTTCTGCGCTAGCGGTGTGCCTTGTGCATCCATTTTTTTTTCTAAAGTGCCACTTACCATCATGTCTACACGCCAACGTTTAATTTTGATTGACGGCTCTTCGTTTTTATTTCGTGCATTTCATGCGGTGCAACATTTATCCGCACCCAATGGCATGCCCACCAATGCGATTTTTGGGGTGGCGAATATGTTACGCCGCTTGCTGAGCGAGTATCAAAGTGATTACTTTACCGTGGTGTTTGATGCGCCGGGTAAAAATTTCCGTCACGCACTGTTTGCTGAGTATAAAGCGCATAGACCGCCGATGGCCGAAGAATTGCGGGTGCAGATTGCACCCTTGCATCAGTTGATTCGCACCATGGGCTTGCCGTTGATTATGATTCCTGACGTTGAAGCGGATGATGTGTTAGGCACTTTAGCGCACTGGGCGGTGCAGCAAGATTTTGATGTGGTGATCTCTACTGGCGATAAGGATATGGCGCAGTTGGTCAATGAGCATATTATTCTGGAAGATTCCATGTCCAATAAACGCATGGATATTGCGGGGGTGTATGAAAAATTTGGCGTGCAACCGAATCAAATTATTGATTTTCTGGCCTTGATGGGGGACAAGTCGGACAATATTCCGGGTATTCCAAGTGTCGGTGAAAAGACGGCGGCCAAATGGTTAACGCAATACGGCGATTTAGATAATCTCGTAGCCAATGCGACCCAAATTAGCGGTAAAGTCGGAGAACAACTGCGCAATAATTTGGGGCAGTTGGCGTTATCGCGACAGTTAACCACTATTAAATGCGATGTGCCATTGGACTTGGAGTTTAGCGATTTAAAACGCAAAGCGATTGATACGGCGGAACTCAAAGCCTTGCTCACGCAATTGGGTTTTTCTGCTTGGTTACGGCAAATAGATAATGAAACCCCGCCGCCTGATTTTCCAGCCACGGATGCGCCTACCCCAACACCTCCAGGCGCAACTGCCGAGGCAGCGCCCGTCGCTCCGAGCACTATCGAATATGAGACTGTGCTGACGCAGGCCGCTTTGGATGCTTGGCTGCAGGTATTAAGCACGGCGGAATTGTTTGCCTTTGATACCGAAACTACTAGCCTAGATTATGCGCAGGCCGAGATTGTTGGAGTTTCATTTGCCTGTACCCCCGGCAAAGCAGCCTATGTGCCATTAGCGCATACCTATGTCGATGCCCCAGAGCAATTGCCACGCGAGCAGGTATTGCAGCAACTTAAACCCTTGTTAGAAAATCCTCAGCAGCTCAAAGTCGGGCAGAATTTAAAATACGATGCGCATGTATTACGTAATCACGGCATCACCTTGCATGGCGTGGCGCATGACACCATGCTGCAATCGTATGTGCTGAATAGCACCGCCACCAAACATAATATGGATGATCTCGCACAGTATTATTTAGGCGTGACCACCATCAGCTACGAAGAGGTGGCAGGTAAAGGTGCCAAGCAAATCCCGTTTGCGGAAGTCGCACTCGAACAAGCCACACCTTATGCGGCCGAGGATGCGGATATTACCCTACGTTTGCATCAAGTGCTATTCAGTAATTTACAGGCACAAGCGGCATTATTAAAGTTGTATCAAGAATTGGAAATGCCGTTACTGACAGTGATTGAGCGCATCGAACATCACGGGGTGTTGATTGATGCCGATTTACTGGCGCAGCAGAGCATGGAATTAAGTCGCCAGATTAACAGTTTGGAACACGATACCCATGAAATTGCAGGGCAAGTATTTAATCTAGGCTCACCTAAACAAATTCAAAGCATTTTATACGACAAATTGAACTTGCCCGTGCTGAAGAAAACACCTACTGGACAACCCTCGACCGATGAATCGGTGTTACAGGAATTGGCGCTAGACTATGACTTACCCAAATTGATTTTGGAGCATCGCAGTTTAAGCAAGTTAAAATCCACGTATACCGATAAATTACCGCAGCAAATTAATCGCAAAACCGGGCGGGTGCATACCTCGTATCACCAAGCGGTGACTGCGACCGGACGTTTATCCTCTTCTGATCCTAACCTACAAAATATTCCAATTCGCAGTGAAGAAGGCCGCAAAATCCGGCAAGCCTTTATCGCGCCACCCGGATATAAACTGGTAGCGGCAGATTATTCGCAAATTGAATTACGCATTATGGCGCATCTCTCTGAAGATAACGGCTTAGTGCAAGCCTTTCAGCAAGCGCAAGATATTCATCGGGCCACCGCGGCCGAAGTGTTTGGCGTGCCACCCGAGCAAGTCACCCATGAACTCCGTCGTTCTGCTAAAGCGATTAATTTTGGCTTGATTTATGGTATGTCGGCGTTTGGGCTGGCGCAACAACTGGGCTTGGGGCGGAATCAGGCACAGGCGTATATTGATTTATATTTTGCTCGGTATCCAGGAGTGCGCGACTATATGGAGCGCATTAAAGAACAAGCCAAGCAACAAGGTTATGTGGAAACCTTATTTGGCCGTCGCTTGTATCTGCCAGAAATCAACGCCCGCAATGCGGCACGAAGACAGTA
>SXIZ01000133.1 GCA_005779525.1 Methylococcaceae bacterium | reverse complement strand
CAGCATCAAGCTTATTGGGGAACCGAAACCACGCCCGTAGTGCACGATTTACCTAATTTAACCCCCGAAGAACGCGAGCTCTTTAATGCGTTACGCAATAACCGCTTCCGTGAACGACTGCGCTTAGAGCAAGAGTTGCTGTGTTTTCTCTGTTTCGAGCGCGTTTTGCAGCAGATTGTGAGTGAGTCTTAAATGGGCTTTGTT
The DNA here is from genome assembly GCA_005779525.1 of Methylococcaceae bacterium. Taxonomy (GTDB): domain Bacteria; phylum Pseudomonadota; class Gammaproteobacteria; order Methylococcales; family Methylomonadaceae; genus SXIZ01. The sequence continues at coordinate 4,050 of SXIZ01000133.1, read as the reverse complement.
TTATAACCAGCCAGTAGTCCGAATGAAGCCTTGGGTAATCTGGGAAATCGCAGCCTCGAATTCCTGGAGACTACTCGCTTTCGCTAACACATTGCCGGAACGAGCTACGACTATATAGGATCACTACGATCAATATATTGGTCATTTTTATACGAGGATGATGGCGACTTTGTTAATCTTCGGTGAAAGCTGCACCCCTGTCATAACAGTCATTATTCAGACGCTCCTACTTCAATAAAATTAAAAAGTTATGTAAATTGCATACAAATGATGTACATTATTTTCAATGAGACTAAATGAGCATGACCTGTTGCAACTTACTGATGACGAATTGCTGGAATTGCCGGAGGAGACCCTGCGAACATTATCCATCAAATTACTGAATGATTTGAAGTTAGTGGTTCTATTGACCTGAGCACTATTTCTGCTAATAGTTCAGACTATTCGATCCGAAAAGTGTAGCCGACTGGCTAAGCATATTTATTTGATCATTTTGTGATAATTTCTTGATTTTTATAGTCTATTATTACGGTCAATAAAACGACTGCTCATGGAGCTATGGAATGATTTACGCAGCTGATGGCTTGGAAATTAATTATCTAAGTCAAGAAGAAATCAAAAATTGGCAGCCTTACACTGAAATTCCAGCAGAAAGCCAAGCTAGTGAACCATTTATTCAGCGTCTGAAGGATGTCGGTTTATGGACACCTTCACAAATCGCGGGGCGACGTTGGTCGATGGGTTGTGTATCGCTGGAAATTACCCAGCGTTGTAATTTGGACTGCACGCTGTGCTATCTCTCTGAACATTCCGAAGCTGTTCGCGATGTCCCACTGCAAGAAATCTTCCGCCGTATCGACATGATAGCAGCGCACTATGGCAAAAATACCGACGTGCAGGTCTCAGGGGGCGATCCCACGTTACGTCAGCGCGAAGAGTTGGTTCAAATCGTACAGCGCATTACTGACAAAGGACTTCGGGCTTCGCTGTTCACTAATGGCATACTTGCCAGCCGTGCGTTATTAGTTGATCTATGTGCCGTGGGCTTGGTTGATGTGGCTTTTCATGTCGATACGACCCAGCAACGGAAAGGCTATGAGAGTGAACAGGACTTAAACACTCTCCGCGAAAAGTACATCGAATGTGCCCGTGGTTTGCCCTTAGCGGTATTCTTCAACACCACTGTTCATGACGCTAATTTTCATGAAGTCCCCTCGTTAGTGCGTTTCTTCCGCCAGCATACCGACGTGGTCAGTCTGCTATCTTTTCAACTTCAGGCAGATACTGGTCGGGGAGTATTGCGTAATCGGGATCAACGCATCACACCGGACACCATGATTGAACGTATTCAGTCAGGTGCAGATCAGTCGATAGGCTTTGATACCTTAACGGTCGGGCATCCGAGTTGTAACCGCTATGCGATGGCATTGTCGATAAATGGCAAGCTGTACGATTGTTATGATGATCCTGAGTTTTTCGTGCCGTTGTTGGAGGCTACTGCCCATGTCAGTTTTCCCCGAACAGATCGGCGTGCGACTATAATGGCGGCTTTACGCGCATTTTTCAAAGCACCGCATTTGTGGGGGAAAGGCGCTTTGTGGCTTGCCCGCAAAATCTGGTCAGCCAAGGCCGATCTGTGGGCTGCGCGTGGCAAGGTAAACAAACTCACCTTCATGATCCACAATTTTATGGATGCCTGCCATCTGGAGCATGATCGTCTCCATGCCTGTATTTTTATGGTGGCGACACCAGATGGCCCGATTTCTATGTGCCTACACAATGCCAAACGCGATGAATACATCTTAAAACCGATTGCCATAAATGGCCCAGAGGGAAAACACTTATGGCATCCTTTGAGCGGTGCAAAGATGCCTTTAGTTGCTGCTAATGAACACCCCATCGACCCCAAGATTTATCCCATTAAATTCCTGAAGGGTCGAACCCGTGTGGAAGCCTTACTTAATCGTAGCTCTCCATCCCCGGTCCAGCAACCAAACGCCGCTCTGATTAGCGTTGAGGATACTGTGCAATGATCACTTTAAAAACGCTATGGTTGATAATATTCTTGCTGGTGCTTAATAGCTGCGCTACCTTAGTGCCTGCTCCAAAATCAGTGTCTAATCTTAATGGTAAAGCACCTTTGGCCGCATACGCGCGTGTATTGCAATGCTATGTCAATGAACGTGGCGAAGTGGATTTTTCCGCTCTGCAGCAGCACCGTGTCGATCTGGATAATTACATTGCCTATGTCGCCCAGTTACCAGCACGTTCGATCACTGATGCTAACGAGCGTTTGGCGCATTACATCAACAGCTATAATGCCTTGTCAATGTATAACGTGCTCGAATCGGGTATTCCTAAGACCCATGCGGGTTTGGCTAAAGTTCGCTTCTTTTATTTACGCAAGCTGTTTATAGGAGGCCAACCCATGTCGCTTTATGAGTATGAAAATGATGTGATTCGGGCGTTACAAGAACCGCGTGTGCATTTTGTCTTAAACTGTAGTGCGCTGGGTTGCCCCGTGTTACCGAGGACACCGTTTTCCGCTACCCATTTGAACCAGGAGTTGGATCGCGAAACCCAGCATTTCTTTGCGGAGCAGCGTAATCTACGTATAGACCACATGCGAAAAATAGTGTACTTAAGCGAGCTACTGGATTTTTACACCGATGATTTTATAGCAGCAAATACCCCGACCCTTATTGCTTATATCAACCGCTACCTACCGGAGAAAATACCTGACAATTACAGTATTGAATTTATCCCCTACGATTGGACAATCGCTAATACGTCGAGATAATCATGCACACTATTTTTGTCATAAGTCGGTACTTCCTGGGACTGTTATTCGTTGCAACAGCGATAGGCAAGCTGCTGGATAACCGGGGTTTCGCAGCGGTCTTAAGCAACTACCAACTGGGTATCCCCGATGCCGCGCTGCTGGGGTTTGCTCTCATGATTTCTTTGTTAGAGCTACTGATTGGTCTCAATATATTGCGGGGTAGGGCGTTGGGCATGAACATCCTTGCAACCTTAGGTTTTCACTTAGGCTATGCCAGTTTGGCATTAATTACTTTGCTACGGGGAATTGCGCTGTCCAACTGCGGCTGTTTCGGTGTTTTTTGGGCGCGCTCACTTAAATGGTCAACGGTTGCTGAAGACTTGGTGCTTGCAGGCATTAGCGTGGTCTGCTGGCTAGTGTTGCAGCGGATCACCGCCTTTAAAAAATAGGTTTTTTTAATCTATAAAGCTAATAGCCAATGAGCCCCTGCCAAGCAGTGCGGTGAAAAAGTTCACACCCCAGCAGCATAACCCATAGGATTTAACGATGAATACCTTGACCCCCTATTGGCGACCTTTACTCATGATCGGTTTAGCCGCACTCTTAGCCTATATCGTCATCGTCCCGATTTGCGGCTGGTTGTTTAACTGCGGCTGTGACTGGCCGTGGCGGGGCTTTACTCGGCATTGTAACGTCCACATCGCTGAGGAAATGGAGAAATGCCCGTGGTGCGTCAATAGCTTCCTTGGCACTATCCTATTCAGAATACCCTCGCAGCAGTAGTTGCTTAAAAGCTTTTATGCCCGGCATTACGGTGTTTCTATACAGCTAAGTGCGATAGGTTGTGCTGAACAGAGTGAAGCGCATCGTTCTCGATTGATGCGCCTCCTTACGTCGGCAGCATCCTATACGCGCATCTTATGGCCTCGGGTCGAGCGCGTTTTGCAGCAGATTGTGAGTGAGTCGTAAGTGGACTTGTTTTCTAACCATTAGCCAGCAACTTAAGGGATTGGTTTGATAAATTTTGTGAAGGCTATTGTGTTATTTATGGAGTGTGTTAAATTCTGACAAGCTTTTAAGTCCAGTTGCCAGAATGAAGGCTTGGTAATCTAGGAAATCGAAGTCTCGAATTCCTGAATTTCACTCTGGTCCATCCATGCTACTCGCTTTTGTCACACATATTTACTTCACGAAGACATTGAGGAAACTGACATGAAAAACCCGTTCAAAGATCACTCGTGGTCAAAGATCGTAGAGAGGGATGCGGT
>SXIZ01000015.1 GCA_005779525.1 Methylococcaceae bacterium | reverse complement strand
GCTCATGCGCTTCGTCGATAATAATGGTGTCGTATTGGCTTAAATAGGGATCGTTTTGCGACTCTGCCAGCAAAATCCCATCAGTCATCAGCTTAACTAAGGTATCGGCATGGGTTTTGTCATTAAACCGCACTTTATAACCGACATTCTGCCCGATTTTTTGCCCGAGTTCTTCTGCAATTCGGTCTGCGACCGTGCGCGCCGCAATACGGCGTGGTTGCGTATGCCCGATAAAACCTGCCGCACCGCGGCCTACCGACATACAAATTTTGGGTAACTGCGTGGTTTTGCCAGAGCCCGTTTCCCCGCAGACTATCACCACCTGATGTTTGCGGATTAATTCGGCGATGTCGTCTTTTTTATCGGATACAGGCAGATCAGGGAAATTTAACGCCGGAATTAAGCCCAAACGCCGCTCACGGGTGGCACAAGAACGTTCGAGTTGCTCGCTGATTTTTAATAAGCGCTCGGGGCTCAGCGTGTTTTTTTGCGCCTCGGTGCGCAAGCGATCTAATTGTTTCTTAAGTTGATGTCGGTCTTGATTAAGACACAGCGGTAACTTCTGAGTAAGCTGTCTGATCTGGTCCAATGGGGTCATGCAACACGCCGCAAAATGAAGCATTATACGATATGGCACTCTGAAATTGTCCAGAGTGTACTTTCGACAGCAATTCTCATTATTGATTATTATTGCATTCCCATAATGAGAAGTGATGCTGTCGGGTTACGCTGCGCTAACCCGACCTACGGTTTTGAATGCATAATGAAATTTGTCAAAATCCCGTAGGTCGGGTTGGGTGCGCAACACCCCCATTTTGCATTCGCATTTAATTTACCCGCGCACCTAACCCGACAATTGGAATCCTTTTGCTGTCGGGTTACGCTGTGCATAGAATGCACTATTTTTTTATGTGTCATGAAATTTGCAGGAGCCCGTAGGTCAGCGAGACAGAAATGCTAACTCAAGGCTTGGTTGGAGAGTAAATGTGAAAGGCTCAAACTAGCTGACGAATCTTTTGCACTAACAACCGCAAACTCTTTGACTCTGCTTGCTGCTCACCGAGCAATAACCCGATTAAGACATCATCTTCCAGATTTAATAAGGTCTGAAAAGCTTGCTGCTCAGCTGCAGCAGCACTTGGAAATTGCTGATCCAAATAGCGGCGCAGCAACAGGTCTAATTCCAAAGTGCCGCGCCGACATTGCCAAGCCAGTTTTGCTGAGTTACTCACTGACGTTGCAGCAATAATTTTTTGGTTTCCGCGATGGCTTTGGCTGGGTTGAGTCCTTTAGGACAGGTATCGGTACAATTCATGATGGTATGGCAACGATAGAGTTTAAACGGATCTTCGAGCGCGTCTAAACGTTCGCCCGTGCTCTCATCACGGCTATCCACCAGCCAGCGGTAGGCTTGCAATAATACCGCAGGCCCCAGATAGCGTTCGCTATTCCACCAATAGCTAGGACAACTGGTCGAACAACAAGCGCACAACACACATTCGTAAAGTCCGTCTAATTTCGCCCGGTCTTCTTTGCTTTGCAGACGCTCGCTATCGGCTGGTGGCGGAGTTTGTGTATCGATCCAAGGTTTAATCGAGGCATATTGCGCATAAAAATGCGTCATATCTGCCACCAGATCTTTGATCACTGACATATGCGGCAACGGAAAGATTTTGATATTGCCAGTGTAATCACTAATTGCTTTAGTACAGGCTAAGGTGTTCTTACCATTGATATTCATGGAGCAGGAGCCACACACCCCTTCACGACAAGAGCGCCGAAAGGCCAAGCTGCTATCAATCTCATTTTTGATTTTTAAAATGGCATCTAACACCATTGGACCACACTGGTCTAAATCAATTTCAAAGCTATCCACGCGCGGGTTTTCACCATCATTGGGATTCCAGCGATACACTTCAAACACCCGAATGTTTTTAGCATCAGCGGCTGCTTTAAAGGTTTTGCCTTTTTGCAATTTGGAATTTTTCGGTAAGGTAAACTCGACCATTAGTAAACCCTCTCTTTGGGCGGAATTGCTTGAACTTCATCGGTTAGGGTATAGAGATGTACAGGACGGTAATCAATTTTTACCTCACCCTGTTGCATCCAAGTAAGCGTATGTTTCAGCCAGTTTTCATCATCACGTTGTGGAAAATCTTCCCGCGCATGTCCTCCACGGCTTTCTTGCCGATTGGCCGCCGCATGTAAGGTCACACTGGCTTGGCTGAGTAAATTATCCAGCTCCAGGGTTTCAACCAGATCGGTATTCCAAATCAAAGACTTATCCTGCACCCGCACATCTGCAAAAGATGCTTGCGTTTGTGCCATTTGCGCCTTGCCTTCGTTTAAGGTGCTAGCGGTACGGAAAACAGCGGCTTTACTTTGCATAGTACGTTGCATTTCAAGGCGAATTTCAGCGGTACTACGACTGCCGCTTGCGTGGCGGATAGCATCAAAGCGCGTCAGTGCCTGATCACAGGCATCGGCTGCGAGCGGCTTCATTTTTGCGCCAGATTTGATTAATTCATGACAACGAATTGCTGCCGAACGACCAAACACCACCAAATCCAATAACGAGTTGGAACCCAGACGATTAGCCCCATGCACAGAAACACACGCCGCTTCGCCTATCGCCATTAAGCCTGGGACCACACTGTCAGGATTGCCGTCTTTTAAAGTGACCACTTCGGCTTTGTAGTTCGTTGGAATGCCTCCCATGTTGTAGTGCACCGTCGGCAAAATCGGAATCGGTTGTTGCGTGACATCGACCCCGGCAAAAATACGCGCAGTTTCGGCGATACCCGGTAAGCGTTCATAAATAATGGCCGGATCTAAATGTTCGATATGCAAATACGCATGATCTTTTAACGGACCGACACCGCGACCTTCATTGACTTCTATGGTAATGGCCCGGCTGACCACATCGCGTGAAGCTAAATCTTTAGCCGACGGAGCGTAGCGTTCCATAAAGCGTTCGCCTAAGGAGTTGGTTAAATATCCCCCCTCACCGCGCACACCTTCAGTAATCAAACAGCCAGCGCCATAAATGCCTGTGGGATGAAACTGCACAAATTCCATATCTTGCAACGGTAAGCCTGCGCGTAGCACCATGGCATTGCCGTCTCCCGTGACAGTATGCGCGGAAGTACAGGAGAAATAACTGCGTCCGTAGCCTCCGGTGGCTAATACCGTCATATGCGCTTTAAACAGATGCAAAGAACCATCTTCTAAACACCACGCTAAAACACCTCGGCATTCACCGTCTTGCATGATTAAATCAAGCGCGATGTATTCCACGAAAAATTCGGCTTGATGCTTTAAGGCTTGTTGATACAAGGTGTGCAAAATCGCATGTCCGGTGACATCTGCAGCAGCACAAGTTCGTTGCGCTTGTCCTTTGCCATAATGCGTGGTCATGCCCCCAAATGCACGTTGGTAAATTTTACCTTCTGCAGTACGTGAAAACGGCACGCCATAATGTTCCAATTCAATCACAGCGGGAATCGCTTCACGACACATATACTCAATCGCATCCTGATCGCCCAGCCAATCCGAGCCTTTGATGGTATCGTACATATGAAAGCGCCAATGATCCTCGCCCATATTGCCTAACGCTGCACTAATACCGCCTTGTGCAGCCACTGTATGACTACGTGTCGGAAATACTTTACTTAAACAAGCCGTTTTTAAGCCTTTTTCTACCATGCCAAAGGTGGCGCGTAAGCCTGCCCCGCCAGCGCCGACTACGACCACATCATAACTGTGTTCAATAACTTTATAATTTCCCGGCATGACTTATCCCGTGATGCGTAACAAGGTAATGCTCGCCAAAATAGCAAAGCACATAAACAATACTTTAATAAACCACAAGGTACACAATTTCAGGCCTTCCTGACTGATATAATCTTCAATCACCACCTGCAAACCTGAAGCTGCATGGTACAAGGCAAATAACACCCAGGCTAATAAACCCGCAGAATTAATTGGCAACGCTAACCAAGCTAAAGTCTTGGCGTAGGCCGCATGCGCACATAAATTCAAAAACACCACTAACCAGTAAGACAACGGTAACAAAGCAACTGCAGTGACCCGTTGTAACCACCAATGTGCAGTGCCGCTTTTAGCAGAGCCTAAGCCACGCGCCGTAGTAAGAGGAGATCGATAATTCATAAAACTCGCTTAGAGGATGAATAGACAAAGGGTAGTCAGAAACATTGTTGCCGATAACTCATACAATGCGTAACGTTCCAGGGTGTATTTGTCAAAACTCAGCCCGGCATCCCAAATTAAATGGCGAATGCCATGACAAATATGAAAATTGAGCGCCAGAATATTGGCCCAAAAAATCAGTTGCACCCAAAGTGTATGCAACCAAGTTTGCATAGCAGCATAGGCCAGCTCCCCTGAAGCAACCGAAACCAGCATGGCTCCCAGAAGCAACAAACCGCAACACAAGGCAACCCCCGTGATTCGATGCGTAATGGAAATTATTCCGGTTAACGGTAATTTATAAACTTGTAAATGCGGGGATAAAGGTCTGGAATTGTTTGAGGTCATAAAAAATCAGTGATCGTATTTTAAAGAACACACGCTGCATCAAAAATCGATACAACGTCCCTGTTTTTCCCAATCGCCGTAGCGCGTCGGTTCAAGGCCAGTGTAGCCACCATATTCGGAAGTATCAGGATTTAAAGGCGGGAGTTCGGGTAAAGCAGACAATTCCTCGGAGGGATTGAGCCTGGGGTCAGG
>SXIZ01000132.1 GCA_005779525.1 Methylococcaceae bacterium | reverse complement strand
GGGTAGGTAATGTAAAAGATGGTACAAAAATTAATGCTGTTGAGGTTGATTCAGTCAAGGCGATGGCGTCAATCAATCATAACCAAGGACAATAATCAGAATGATGACTGCTAAATTTATCCATCGTCCTGTTCTCTCTATCGTTATTTCGGTGCTTATTACATTGGCAGGCTTGTTGTCTTTAACCAAATTACCTATCACGCAGTATCCCGATATAGCCCCTCCCGAAGTCAATGTCACCACCAAATTTATCGGTGCGAATGCGGAAGCGTGTGTTAAGGCGGTGGTCACACCGCTGGAACGTGCTATCAATGGTGTACCTGGCATGGCCTACATGTCGTCGGTATCCGGTAACGATGGCGTGAGTGTTATCCAGATTATTTTTAAAGCTGGTACTGACCCAGAAGTGGCTTCAGTTAACGTCCAAAATCGCGTAGCCTCCGTTTTGGACGAGTTGCCCGAAGAAGCCATTAAATCAGGCGTTATCGTAGAGAAAGTACAGAACAGCATGTTGCTGTATGTGAATATCCTCAGTTCTGATCCTACCTTGGATGAAAAGTTTCTCTATAACTTTACCGACATTAATGTCCTACTGGAGTTGAAGCGCATAGAAGGCGTAGGCTTTGCTGATATTATGGGATCTAGGGAGTATGCCATGCGGGTGTGGTTGAAGCCTGACAAATTAATGATGTATAACCTTTCTGCCACAGAGATTATTGAGAAGTTAAGGGCGCAAAACGTCGAAGCCGCACCGGGAAAAATCGGCGAAAGCTCCGGCAAGCAAAGCCAAGCATTGCAGTACGTTTTAAAATATACGGGTAAACGCAATACTAAAGAAGCTTATGAAAATATCGTATTAACCAGCAAAGCCGATGGTGAGGCTTTACGCTTAAAAGATATTGCCGAAGTCGCATTTGATTCACAGGATTACGATGTGTTGTCCAAGGAAAACGGTAAACCGTCTGCGGCGATTATGTTAAAGCAGCGTCCGGGCAGCAATGCCAAAGAGGTTATTAGCAATATTAAAAAGACGATGGCAAAGATTAAGTCCAATTCTTTTCTACCGGGTATGGATTACACCTTTAGTTACGATGTCTCCCAGTTTTTAGACGCATCTATCCATGAGGTAATTAAAACCTTAATTGAAGCTTTTCTGTTAGTGGCTTTGGTGGTGTTCGTGTTTTTACAAGATGTCCGCTCTACCATTATCCCAATTCTGGCGGTGCCCGTGTCGCTGGTAGGGACGTTTTTCTTTATGCAAGTCATGGGTTTTTCGCTTAACCTCATCACTTTGTTTGCATTGGTACTGGCTATCGGGATTGTGGTAGACAACGCCATTGTGGTTATTGAGGCTGTGCATGCCAAAATGGAACATTCAGACATGGGGCCGCTTAAAGCCACCGAACAGGCGATGCGTGAAATTAGCGGCGCGATTATTGCGATCACCTTGGTGATGTCGGCCGTATTTTTACCGGTCGCTTTTATGGAGGGGCCTACTGGCATTTTTTATCGGCAGTTTTCGCTTACGATGGCAGTTTCAATTGTCCTTTCAGGCATCACCGCACTTACCTTAACTCCCGCGCTTTGTGCGCTATTCCTTAAAAAACCGCAGCATGCTGAAAATCCTAAAAAGCTGAGCTTACAGTGGTTTTTTACCGGATTTAATGATCGCTACCAGGCGCTGTCTGATCACTACAAACACCTGATTAGTGTGATTGCTAACCGTAGGATAGTCTCCTTTTTCCTACTATTTGTATTTTCGGTGGGTGCAGGTTTGATCGGGGCAAAAGTGCCGTCAGGCTTTATTCCAGAAGAAGACCAAGGTACGATTTACGCCAATATCACCACCCCCGTAGGCGCAACCCTTGAGCGCACCGAAAAGGTCGTAAATGAAGTACAACAAATTGCATCAGGCTTAGAAGGAGTCAATTCAGTATCCAGTCTAGCAGGATTTAGTGTACTCTCTGATGGATCCGGGGCGGTTTATGGCATGAATCTGATTAGTTTAAAAAACTGGGAAAATAGAACCGTTACTGACAAAGAACTCATCAGTGTATTAGAGAATAAAACCAAGCACATCAAGGATGCCAGCCTTGAATTTTTCACCCCGCCACCAGTGCCAGGTTACGGTAATTCCAGTGGCTTTGAAATGCGCTTGTTAGATAAAACTGGATCGGGTGACCTTGCGCAGACACAGAAAGTAGCCAATGCATTTGTCGAAGCACTCAACCAGCGACCTGAAATAGCCAATGCGTTTACCACCTTCAATGTGAGTTTTCCGCAATTTTTATTACATATTGATGACGATAAAGCTGCGCAAAAGGGCATTACCGCAGACAATGCGATGAGTACCTTACAAACGCTCATTGGCAGTGAATATGCCTCTAACTTTATCCGTTTCGGTCAATTGTATCGGGTTATGGTACAAGCTCTACCGGAATACCGGGCGCAACCCGATGATTTGTTGAAGCTGTTTATCAAAAATGCAGAGGGAAAAATGGTAGCTTTTTCGTCGTTTCTCAGTATTGAGAAAGTTTATGGCCCAGAACAAATCACCCGCTATAACATGTACACGTCTGCCATGATTAATGGCCAGCCTGCCAAAGGTTACAGTAGTGGGCAGGCCATTGATGCCATTAAAGCCGTTGCTGCGGAAAAGCTACCTAAAGGATTTGATTATGATTGGGCTGGTTCGTCTCGCGATCAAGCCAATGCAGGTAATCAGGCTATTTATATTTTTATAATATGCCTAGTTTTTGTTTATTTACTCCTCGCTGCCCAATATGAAAGCTTTCTATTGCCTCTGGCGGTGATATTGTCGTTGCCGATTGGAATCTTCGGCGCTTTATTTATGCTCATGGTCATGGGCTTAGAAAACAATATCTACGCTCAAATCGCAATGATTATGCTGATTGGTATTCTGGGTAAAAACGCCATTCTGATTATTGAATTTGCAGTGTTAAAACACCGACAAGGCAAAACCCCATTTGTTGCGGCCGTTGAGGCTGGCGTTCTGCGTTTGCGCCCTATTTTAATGACTTCTTTTGCGTTTATTGCGGGTCTTATTCCGTTGATGTTTGCATCCGGTGCAGGGGAAATAGGTAACAAAACCATCGGTTCAGCCGCAGCAGGTGGGATGATTTTTGGCACAATTTTCGGAGTTATTATCATTCCTGGGTTGTATGTGATTTTCGCAGGTATGTCCGATAAGCATCGCGGTGGTAAAAAAGAAGCAGCTGCTTTCACTGAAACCCTTTAAAATTTTAATGATGCGTAAAGTTATTACTCCTTTCTCCCTTGGGCTGTTATTACTTAGCGTTAGTGGATGCTCAGTACTTGATACCCAGTTGTCTATCCCCAAAAAAGAAATACCTGCTACTTTCCAAACGCAAAAAAACACTGGCACTTCTATCGCTAACATTAACTGGCGTGACTACTTTGACGATGCACATCTACTGAAATTACTCGATACCGCTGTCAGCAACAACCCTGATTTACAAGTGGCGTTGCAACGTATTGAAGTGTCGCGTTCCAGCGTAAAATTAGCCAATAGTGCTTTATTACCCCAGGTAAACCTCAATGTTGGCGGAGGTGTGCGTAAGTTTGGGTTGTATACGATGGACGGCGCAGGTAACGCAACCACCGAGATCACGCCAGGTCAAATCGTTCCAGTCAATCTACCTGACATGTATTTAGGTTTACAGTCCTCTTGGGAAATTGATATCTGGGATAAACTAAAAAACCAACGTAAGTCTGCTATTTCGACTTACTTAGCCAGTATTGATGGCACGAACTTTATTATTTCAAATTTGGTTGCAGATGTGGCGGTTTACTACAACGAATTAATCGCTTTAGATAATGAGCTGGAAATTGTCCGGCAAACCACTCAGAAACAACAGGAGGCTTTAGAAATCATTAAGCTGCAAAAGGAAGCGGGTCGAGCAAATGAACTGGCAGTACAACAATTTAAAGCGGAGCTACTAAATACACAGGTGTTGGAAAAGAATGTTCAGCAACAAATTACTGAAGCCGAGAACAAGATTAATTTTTTATTAGGGCGCTATCCAAAAGTCATTCAACGCAGTAAAGACTTATTGTACAAAACGCTACCTCAGCAAATCGCTACAGGTTTTCCCTCACAATTATTGGCAAATCGTCCCGACATCCGCGAAGCGGAACACCAAATTGAAGCTAGCCAATTTGATTTAAAAGCCGCAAAGGCGGCATTTTATCCGAACTTTAATATCACAGCCAATCTCGGATTTCAGGCTTTCAATCCCGAGTTTTTATTTTCATCACCTGCTTCAATCGCCTATTCCGTCATGGGTAGCATCGTGGCTCCAATTATTAATATGAAAGCGTTAGAAGCACAGTTTAACACTGCTAAGGCCAACCAATTGACAGCGATGTATCGTTATCAAAAAACCGTGCTAAACGCTTATGTCGAAGTCGCGAACCAATTGACCCGCATCCAAAATTTAGAACAAATAAATGTTTTAAAAAAACAGCAAAATACTGTGTTACAAGATTCTGTCGAAACGGCAAATGAACTCTACAAATATGCTCGGGCCAGCTATCTAGAGGTGCTTATTGCACAACAAAGCGCCCTCAAAACCAAGCTGGAGCTGATTACCTTAACTAAGCAGCAACGCTTAGCGACCATCAATATTTACAAGGCATTGGGGGGCGGTTGGCGATAAGCTAGGTCAATCCATTTGCTTGGTAAAAAACATCAATTATGTTATTAGTGCGTCATATCCAAGCAATCTCAACCGAACAGGAATACACGTTATGCAAAACAACGAGTCACAAAACATGGCTAATGGCCTTCAGTCCAAAATTACACGCCATTTTGCAATTGAGCAAGGCGTATTCCTATTGCTAATGGCAATATCATTATTCGGCATCGTCATTATCAGCTTTTCCAAAAAAGACGGTTACGCCTACTGGCTATTTATGGTGTTAGTATTTGGAATATTATCTATTTTTGTATCTAAGTTACAAAGTCAAACCAATGACAATGATTTTGCGAATATTGTTAAAGAGCAAGGACTGCATTGGTTGCATACCCTGCTTGTAGTTATAGTGTCGTCTTTATTGCATAAATCAGGGCAGTTATCCGATGAAGGTGCTAGTCTAGTCATTTTATTGCTACTCGCATTAGCCACCATGCTTGATGGCATGCGTATAGGTTGGCAATTTACGGTATTGGGATTTTTTCTCGCAGCTAGCACAATTGTTATCGCGTTTATCGAATCGTTTATGTGGGCATGTGTTGGGCTAGCAATAGTGGTTGCAGCGGGTACTTATTATTGGGAGCGCAAACAATGCAACACAAAAGCCTTGAATGCCGACCCTCTTCAGCGATAAAAACTAACTTATTCAAATTAATAATTAGGTAGTCTGGTCTGTGGATATTGTACTTCTTTTGGCGTTGATCTTGCTCAACGGCATCTTTGCTATGTCAGAAATTGCAATTGTTTCTTCCCGTAAAGCGCGCTTACAAAAATTTGAAAGCGAGCATCAAAAGGGAGCAAAGTCAGCGATTGCTTTACATAATCAGCCATCACACTTTTTTTCAACAATTCAAGTAGGTATAACGTCTGTAGGTATCTTAAGTGGCGCAATCGGTGAAAACTCACTCACCATCCCAATTCATTCGATGCTTAATCGCATTCCTCTAGTTGCACCTTATGCTCAGGGAATTGCACTGACGTTGACGGTGATCATAATTACCTATCTTTCTGTAGTGATAGGTGAATTAGTCCCTAAGCGTCTCGCTATGCGCAGTCCTGAATCCATTGCATTAGCTATTGCCCGTCCTATGACCTGGCTGTCTAAATTTGCCAGCCCATTAGTATGGTTGCTTTCGTCATCAAGCAATGGTTTGCTCTGGGTATTCAGATTACATCATGAGGAAGATAACTCAGTCACCAATGAAGAAATTAAAATCATGATGCAACAGGGTGCTAAAGCTGGTATTTTTCATAAATGCGAAGAGCAAATCGTTGCTAATGTCTTGAAGCTCGATGAACAAAGAGTGGGTGCGATTATGACTCATCGTAAGGATGTTGTGTTTATTGATCTAGACGATACTCATGACAATATATTGCATAAAGTTATTCAATGTCATCACTCTCAAATTGTCATTTGTAAAGATGGCTTAGAAAATGCTGTTGGTATATTGCAGCGTAGTGATTTGTTAAAACCTGCCCTCATTGGCTCTCCGTTGGATATAGAAACAACTATGCGTGCACCACTCTATATTCCAGATATTATGACCATACCGCATTTATTGGATAATTTCCGTAAGTCTCGCACTCAATTTGCGATTATCGTGGATGAATATGGTCAATTGGAAGGCATCGTTACTCTAAATGATGTGTTGTCAGCTATTGTCGGGGAGTTCCCTACAGAAGATTCCGTATCTGATCCAGATGTTGTTCAACGTGACGATGGTTCTTGGTTGGTGGATGGAGATATTAGTATTGCTCGTCTAAAAGGAATATTGAATATCAATACCGAATTTCCAGGAGAAGAAAACAACGACTACAATACTTTGTGCGGATTTATTATGTCATATCTGGAAAGAATACCTAGTGTTGCTGAACATTTTGTATTTGCTGAGTGGCGCTATGAAATTGTCGATATGGATCAAGCCCGAATTGATAAAGTATTAATAAAACAGTCTTAATTTTATAAACTTATTGTGTTGTTGCATTCAATAAAAAATTAGATATTTCAATAATTAAGTTTGCGGTAGCCCAGCGTTAAGGCAGATGGGATTTAAAATAATAAAGTAAGCATTTATAATCCTTCCCGGTTAACCTACTATAGGGTGGGTCGTAATTTATGCTGCGATGCAAAACCATCGAAAGACATGACTGCTTCGTGTTGATTTCTGTTACCTCAGGTCTTCGCCGATAATCGAATGGAAGCAATCCATTACCCCACCCTAAAAATACTGCCGAGAATTTTTGCTATTGCGAAAGACTAGTGGTTTTTCATTGCCTGCCAGCGTGGTCTTTGCTGCTGCATCAATCGCTTGTTGTACCAATGCGCGATCTGGGGATTTGCTGCAGACGGGATCGGTTTTATACATATCTCCGGTGAGCATAAATGCCTGACAGCGACAGCCGCCGAAATCTTTGGCTTTTTCATCGCAGCTATGGCAGGGTTCCTGCATCCAGTCGTCGCCACGAAAGAAGTTAAACGCTTTAGAATCATTCCAGATTTCGCTGACGCTAAAATCACGGACATTGGGACAATCGAGTCCCGGTAGGATACGGGCTTCGTGGCACGGTAGGGCGACGCCATCCGGGGCGATGGTCAGAAAAGTAGTGCCCCAGCCGTTCATACAGCCTTTCGGGCGCGCTTCGTAAAAGTCTGGCACTACATAGTAAATTTTCATTTTACCTGCGACTTTTTCTTTGAATGCTTGGGCTATGGCTTCAGCTTCTTTAAATTGTTCGGCGGTGGGCAGTAAGGCGTCGCGGTTAATGTGTGCCCAGCCGTAGTATTGGGTATTAGCTAATTCCAGGTAATCGGCACCTAAAGCTTCGGCCATCGCTAGAATTTCGGGCATTTGATGGATGTTTTCGCGGTGAATAACCACGCATAACACCATAGGGTAGCCATGTTGTTTGACTAAGCGAGCAACGTGTTGTTTGTGCTCAAAGGATTTAGTACCCGCAATATGGTCATTCAATTCTTGTGAGCTAGCTTGAATGCTGACCTGAATATGATCTAGGCCTGCGGTTTTTAATTGTACAATTTTCTCTTCCGTTAGCCCGTAGCCAGAGGTGATCAAGTTGGTGTAATAGCCCAAGCTGCGTGCGTGCGTGACTAATTCCACCAAATCGGGTCGTGTCAGCGGTTCGCCCCCAGAAAAGCCGAGTTGTACTGCGCCCATTTTACGAGCTTCTGACAGTACGCGTTTCCAATCTTCGGTAGTCAATTCCTGAGTATGCTGGGCATAGTCGAGCGGGTTAGAGCAGTAGGGGCATTGTAGCGGGCAGGCATAGGTAAGCTCAGCTAATAGCCAGCGTGGCGGCGTGATTTTAGTTTTGTTGTATCCAGCCATGGTGTAAGGCGACCTCAAGAAATGCAGTTATGTCATGGGTTAGGCCAGTAGTTGCAAATTTGGCTTCCAGCGCGCTGATGATTTGCTCGAGATTGAGCGTACCATCGCATAATTTTAAAATTTCCGCTGAGCTTTGGTTAAGCTCTACCATGCCTTCTGGATACAGAATAACATGTTTTTCCTGTGCTTCTTCCCATTGTAGGCGGTACATGGGGGAGAATTTTATGGGGTGTTCAGCGTTTATAGTCATAGGTTAAGGTGTGAGCCAAGTTAAAATCTGTGTTGATTAGGTTTAGCGTTGTATTTATGGGTTGCATTCTGTTCACCTACTCACTGCTTAAGGTATTAAGCGGATAATTCGAAGAATTTACCTGACGCTTTACTAGCACTCTTTAATACAGCATGGGTCAGAGTGTAATGCAGGGTTGCTTAGCGATTAATTAAAACATATGTCAGTCAGGGTGATGAAATATTTTGGCAGTATTTTTTTATATTGGCATTTCTGCTACAATCATCGAAATTATTCGTTGTGTAAGAATAATATTTAATTTTTTAATTCATTCTAGGTAAAATTTGTATGGCTTTTGTAGTCACTGAAAACTGTATTAAGTGTAAATTTACTGACTGTGTTGATGTTTGTCCAGTTGATTGTTTTCACGAAGGTCCTAATTTCTTAGTAATTGATCCTGATGAGTGTATTGATTGTACGCTTTGCGAACCTGAGTGCCCGGCAAATGCCATCTATGCTGAAGATGAATTGCCTTCTGGTCAAGAAAACTTTGCTCAGATCAATGCGGAATTAGCTAAACTTTGGCCGTCAATCACGGAAGTATCCCAACCTTCGGCGGATGCGGAGTCGTGGAATGGTAAGCCAAATAAATTAGATTTGCTCGAAAGATAATCAATTAATAGCCACAACGCTTAGCTTTTGCTTAATCACCGTTGTGGTTTGTCAATTTAACGTAGGGTGCATTTAAACTCACCCTACGCATGAACTTAATCTCGACCTACCCAATTTTAAGCTTTAGCGAGCTTACGTTCAATAAACGCCAGTTTTCTTGCTAATACCGTTGAGTCTTTATGTTGATCCTTGGCTTGGGTCGCGACCGCATGTGCTTGTTTGTAGTCGCCAAAGAGTAGGCACATATCCAGTAATTCTAAAGCACTGAGTAATTCACTGTCATCGTTAGGCAAGCCGCCTAATTCTGCGGCGAAATTCTCTAGAGATAATTTTCCTGCTTCTGATGGCTGATCGCTATCGTGTTTTGCTGGCGAAACAGACGTGGTGTAGCGATGGCTCTCCGATGAATTGGCCAGTTTTTCTTTGGCAGTCACTTTGCTTTCAAGGGGCTCATTTTCATCCGCTGGAGTTTTAAAGCGGCGGCTACGAATTTGGCGAAAATCGGTAAACCAGATTAGCGCTAAGGATAACGGCAGTAATAGGCCCAAGGCCATTAACCAAGTAAGCATATCATCGTTGTCGACCGTTGCTTCAGGTTCGGGGGGCTGCACTGGCGTAGGGCTAATGCTGCTAGGGGGAGTTGTTATGGCTGTTGGTTGGTCCGTCGTTGGGGTTGGTGTTGCCACTGTCTGACTGGGGGCCATTGTGGTATTTAAATCAGAAGCAGTATTCCCCGCTGCAGGTACTGGGCTTTCAAGCAGTGGGTTACCGTCAGCGATGGGCTTAACAGACTCAAGTGATAAGCTATTATCGGAAGCTGATCCGCTGCTGCCTGTCATACTCGTTTTGACTTTTAAGAGGTCGTTGGTCATCAAGCCTTGCACTAAAACGACGCGGCCTAAGGCTCGCTCTAATAATTTAAAATTGCGGGTGATGTGCGCATTTTCAATTTTTAGCATTTCAATGTTTTGTTGATGCGTGTTTAAACGCTGCACGATTTCGGCATACTCTGGACTGCCAATGCTATTGCTGGAGAGATTATTTGTGGGTTTGGTTATGGGGGCACTTGGGCTGGGTAAGCTGAGTTCAGCAAAATTGTGTTCACGTAAGCGATTGCTGGCCTCAAGTTTTGATATTTGCAAGAAATCTGCCGCATTGTCAGGAATGTGCAATTGTTTGTTAACAATCAGTCGGTCGATGTCCCCGTTAATAAATGCATGTTGGTTCAACAAATAGAGGGTCAACATGATTTGCTCTTTATTGAGTAAACCATTGGACTGATCGCGAGTCTTGATGGCAATTTGCGATAAAGCGTCTCCGGGTTTAACGGTGTAATTTTCCGCCAAAGCGCTAGGTATTTGTGTCGCAACCGCGAGCGCAACTGCGTGAGCCAACATTTTGAGTGTATTATTCATCAAACACCTGTACTAGATTTTGCATTTTTTGTTTCGCGCGGGCTAGCAATTTCATGCCTTTAATAACCCCGGTTTCTTGCCAGTTGAGTTTGCGGTAGACGGGGAGTTCTGTGATCACAGGTAATCCCTCGACCCTAGGTGTGCCCACGTAACTAAATAATTTAGCTAAAATCAATAGATCACAGTAGTCTAATTGTTTACTATCACTGTTGCGACGCCACTGGTTGGAGTCTTTGACCGCATTGACACAGGCTTGTGAGAATCCCCATTTATCCAATAACATGGCGCCAATATTATTGCCAAGTTCGGAAATAATGGCACGCATTTGATGTGTTTCGGATGCTAAAGATTTTTCTTTATCAATACAATCTAAAATTAATATGGCGCCAATATTATGTAATAACCCCATTAATTGCGCTTTTTTAGGATTGAGATGGGGGTGATCTTCAGCTAGTAAGGAGGCTATGGCACTCACGTAAATGCTTTCTAACCAAACTTCTTTGATAAGTTGGTTATGCATTTGATTTAATGGTTTAAATACGTCTTTTACCGACAATACTTTGACTACATCGCTTACTTTATGTAAACCCAGTCGAATAATGACTTCCGCAATGTCTTGGATTTCAAAGCTATTATTATCTTCTTGTGCGGCATACGCGAGTTTGATCAATTTAGCGGCAATTGCAGGATCGACTAAAATCATGTTCTCCAGCTGTAATGCGCTGATTTTGTCATTCGTAGAAATCGTCTTGTTGATTTTAAGTGCGACATCCGCTAGCGAAGGGAGCACAATGTGATCCGCTTTAATATCATGATAGAGTTGAAAGTAGACATCAGCATTGCCGGATTCATTTTCAACTTGAATGCCTGCGGTTTGTGACTGGCTACCGGCGCTTAAGTTTTCGAGTATCTGACTGTTAATTTTTAAATACGATACCATGCTGTCAGCAACGACATCATATTGCCGAGGTTTTAATTGGGTAATGGGTTGTTTTGCTGAAGTCGAGTCTGCTTTGATGATGGCTGTTTGACCATCGCGGGCAATTAATTTGAGTGATCCATTCACCAGAAAAAAACTAAATTCATCATTCGAGCCGCGGGTAATGATTTTTTCACCCTGTGCAGCCTTAAACATTTTTACCTCTCCTGCACCCAGTAGCATGGTCAGTTGGTCTTCCGTAAGTTGGCGGAAGGAGGAAAATTTGAGTAGCATCTCTTGTGTAACTGACATTTAAAACCCTTACTCGAGTCGGATAATTTTGTGTATTGCGTATGACCGGATCTGGTGAGTAACGCAATTAATTGTATTATTTATTATGCCTGTAATTGATGTATTTCTAAAGCAAACTCACTGGTAAATTAAGCCAAAACTAGTTCGTGTTGATAAAATGCTGTTAAGGCTTTAATCATATACTCATGATCTAACACCCCAGCACTCTCACGGCAACTGTGCATTGCCCACATTGGGCTACCGACATCAACAGTTCTGACGCCCAGTTTAGCAGAAATAATTGGGCCAATGGTACTGCCACAAGCAAGGTCAGTGCGATGGTTATACGTTTGGATAGGTACACCAGCGAGAGCGCACCATTGTTTAAACATGGCCATGGAAAGGCTTTCCGTCGCATAACGTTGGTTAACATTCAGTTTTACGACTGGGCCACGGTTCATTAAAATCTTATGTTCGGGTTCGTAGGCGGCTGGAAAATTGGGCTGGTAGGCATGGGCCATGTCGGCACTGATCATAAAGCTCCGCGCTAACAAGCATTTATAGTCTTCTGCATGTAGATTGAGCGCTATGCCTATGCGTTCGAGGATATCTGGTAAAAAACTACTTTCCGCGCCCTTGGCAGAACAGCTTCCAATTTCTTCATGATCAAAGCAAGCGAGCACCTGGATTTCGCTGGAGTTTGGAGTTGGGGCTTGCAATAACGCGGTTAAACCTGCGTGACAAGACGCAAGGTTATCGAGTTGGCTGTTAGCGTAAAACTCGTGATCGGCCCCCCAAATTACGCCTTTTTGAGTATCATAGACGTGCAATTCCCAGCTGAGAATCTGTGATATATCTTCGTCTACTGTTTGCAGCAATTTAGTATGCAGATAATCGCAGGGAATTTGTTCCGCGATACTGTTGCTGAAAATCAAAGGTAATTCGGTTTGCCGATTAAATTTTAAACCGTCGTCATTGACGGTGCGATTCATGTGAATCGCTAAGTTTGGTAAACGTAATACGGGCTGGTCAAATTTAATTAAACGACTTGTAATTTTAGCATCTGAGGTTATATAGCTTATTCGGCCTGCCAGACTTAAATCTCTATCTGCAAAAGTCGCTAAAATTGGACCGCCATAAACTTCGACGCCTAATCTGACTAAACCATCGCTCGCAGGGATAGGATTGGGCTTTATTCTTAACCCCGGAGAATCTGTGTGAGCGCCGATAATTTTGAAGGCACTCTGGGCATCGAGGTGTTGCGCGAGGCGAAAAGCAATGATGGAGGCATCATCCCGCACGCAAAAGTATCGTCCACCTGGGGTGAGTGTCCATTTTTCTTGCTCTAAGACGGGCTGAAATCCTGCTTGCAGGAGATGTTCTTTGATAGTGTGGACCGCATGCCAAGGGCTGGGACTGTTATCAATAAAGTCTAAGAGATCATTAACGTGCTCTAAAGCAGAATTCATAGCTAACGGCGCCTCGATGGATGATTAATAGGCTCTGTTGTCGGGTTCACATTTTTCTCGCTAATGCTTGTCGAAATTCTGCGGGTAATTTTTGTTTCGCTTCATCTGCTTGTGCGGCACTATCATATGCGCCATAAACCACGACATAACGTTCCACACCGTCTTTGGTGACGGTATAGTGGCGTAATCCGCCCCCGAGTGAGCCATATTTGTTCATGAAATTTTGCAAAGACTGAGGCTGAGCAAAGGTCATTAACTGTAATGTATATTTTGTACTTGCAGGCTTTGTGGGTTTGGCTTCGGCTACAGGTGGCGTCGGGGCGGGGGGCGTAACGGGTTTTTCAGCTTTTTCAGTGGCTTTTGGGGTTTCTGCTTTATATTTCATCACCACCCCTAATTTAGCTAAGTTGGCTGCGTCAGGGGAAGATTTTACGGGTATGGGTGTATTCAATCCGGCTTCAGGGGCTGTCTTTTCGGGTTCTGGAGTTGCAACAGGTTTAGTCGTGACAGTTGAATCTACTTTAAGTGGGGTTTTTTTCAGGGTTTCATCAGAGATGGATTTTCTGGTGTCCAGGTCTGTTTTTTCCACTACAGATAACTTGGCCTGCGTAGGTACGAGATCAGGTGCTTTTGGCGTTTCTGGCTTTTGAGGCGCCACGATTTTTAGTTTTTCACGCGTATTTGTGGCGAAATTGTCCAATGAAGGCTCGGCCGTTTCCAGAGGTCGTTTGGATTCTTCACGTACTACACTGGGTTTGTTTTCTTTTTTGGGAGGCTTAGGCGGGCTAACAGGCTTCACTGTGGTCATTACCTGGGGCGAAGGGACAGTAGGCTCCTGGTTGATAGCTTTTGCTGTTGCACTGGGGAGTTCTGGCGCGGGAGAGCTATTTTTGAATTTAGCATCACTGACTGGAGCAACCGGGGCTTCGGACAACGTGCTTTTGGCGGCGGTTGCATCTTGAATCGTAGTGCTGCCACTGGCGGCGATGACGACTTCCTTAGGTGGGGGTTCCGGGGTAATAATCTCAACTTTAACTTGTGCGGATTGTTCGTCATTCCGCCCATTATCTTTAAATTCATCTAAAGCATCCGCTTCGCGCACGCGAGCAAAGCCGCTGTAATAATCAGGTTTACTGTTAATGATCTCTGGTCGAGTAAGATGCGGTGTTTGATTACTGGCCGCGCCAGATGTGGCCCCATTGGTATTGTTTGCGTTTGGGGTGGCTGATGGAATGGGCTTTGTTTGTCCAGGAATTTCCAGGGTCTGGGTCACGGTGGCGTTGGTTTGCAAGGAAACGTCAGAAGTGACTACGGTTGCGATATTACGCCACAAGAGATAACCGACCACCACGGATACCACCAGCGCGGAGACAACTATATATATCC
>SXIZ01000131.1 GCA_005779525.1 Methylococcaceae bacterium | reverse complement strand
TAATAATTAACGGCAAAACTTTTGGTTTAAGAGGAAATTGTATCTTAGATTCCTGAGCACTGCAGCTGTTCAGTCATGAGCCTCTGAATCAGCCCAGCAGACCAGCACAGTTTTCCCCGCCTGCATGGCATTAGGCTGACTTAATCGCAATTTCTGCAGAGCTAGACGTGGGACGCTAAATCCATGATGATAGTTACACGCATATTCCCTGCTTTGACCACAGCCAAGGTACGCCCTATGCCTGATAAATTAAGCAATATTCCCGACAACACCGCCGTGCGCACCGCACTTTGGCGAGCATTGCACGTAGAATTAGATTCCCCGCCACACATTTTTGAAGATACGCTTGGCTTACAGTTGGCTGACCCGGAACCTGACTGGCGCGCACGACCAGACATGAGTGCCTTCACGCGACCTTTTCGTGCGGCTATCGTAGCGCGTGCGCGCTTTGTCGAAGATTGTCTGGCCGAGCAGGTTGCCGAAGGTATAGCGCAATACGTTATTCTGGGGGCGGGCTTGGATACCTTCGCCCAGCGCCAGCCGCAACTGGCAACGCTTCTACAGATATTTGAGATCGACCAACCCGCCATGCAAGAGTGGAAAAAGCATCGCCTGCTGACACTTGGCTTGGGGATTCCCAATTATCCCCATTGGGTACCTGTGAATTTCGAGACTGAAGATGACTGGTTGGCGCCGCTAAGTGCTTCAGGATTTGCTGCTACCCAGCCCGCATTGGTCGCGGCAACTGGGCTCAGCATGTATTTAACCCCAGCAGCAATCGAAAAGATGCTGCGTCAACTGGCAACCCTTGCGCCGGGATCGACATTAGTACTGTCATTTATGCTGCCGATTGAACTTAATGACCCTGATTTACGCCCCAGTGTCGAGCGTGCAGCCCAAGGTGCACGTGCGCAGGGTACGCCTTGGCTATGCTTTTTCACGCCTAAAGAGATATTGGCACTTGCCCTGGACGCAGGCTTTAGCGAAGTTGAACATATCTCCGCCGCTGCACTCAGTACCCGGTATTTTATGGACCGCACCGATGGACTACGCCTCCCCAATGCTGCCGAGGAAATACTGCTTGCCCGGACTTAGGCAAAATTGAGAAACACTGAGCCTTGCAAGGCACTAAACCTCTATCCGCTGCCGGATTTCTTGTAACACCTGTTCTAAATGCGCAGCCAAATGTTCCGATAAATCTGGAGCATCCGCTTGCTGAGTCCGTGCACTGAGCTCCACTTTTTCCGCCTGCGCTTGCAGCGTGTAAGCATGCATATTTCCTGCGGTACCTTTAAGTCCGTGGGCAATAAACTTCATCTGCTCATAATCCCCAGCCGCGGCGGCCGCCCTAAGTTTAGCAGGTGTGTCTAAGTTTGAACGTAGCATAATCCCCGCAAGACGCGTGATAAATGCCAATTTGCCATTAAATTGCCGCTCTAAACCCGACCAATCTATTAAAGTATGTTCCGAGATTTCGCTACTGGTGCCTAACTGAGGTACAGAGGAATCCACATCAGGGGTATTCGGTAAAATGTTCATGGGCGTATGCCTTAATATGGTCGTTACCAGATTTTCAATATTGATAGGTTTAGTAATATAGTCCACCATGCCCGCTGCGAGACAGCGCTCGCGCTCTCCTGCCATGGCATGCGCTGTTAAACCAATAACTGGCAAACCAGGTGCAGATAAACTGATGTTACGTGCCACCGAATAACCATCCATAATCGGCATTTGTATATCGGTCAACACCACATCAAACGCATTCCGGCCCAGAGTATGTATCACTTCACACGCGGCTAAACCATTTTCAACCGACACCAATTGTGCACCCTCATGCGTTAGCATCTCTTGCAATACCAAGCGATTAACTTCAATATCCTCTGCCGCCAGAATGCGTAAATTGCTAAGCCGCCCAGGAACTGCGTTGACGGCTAGCTCAGGGCCTTCCAGATGCGGGCGATTTTGGTATTGCTTAATAATGTGACGTGCACGTAAAGGTCGATCTAACAGACTATCAATCACGGGTGGCAACGTATCAACCGTAGCGTCCGATTGTTCACACACGACCAAAACTTGGGCCCCGCAAGTCTTTAAGCGTTGAACATGGGTCATAACATTTGGATTACGTAAAAGTTCGCCCCCCAAAATAAGACCCACAGGCTCAGAAGGAAAAGCATACAATTGTGCAGGAATGACAATATCCGCCTGGGCACCGAGCCCCCACAAATCTTGCTGCAGTATCGTCGCCTCGTGAGCGTCCATGCCACACAGCAAAAAATGAATATTGGCCTGTAAAGTGGTTTGTTCCGGTGCAATTAACGGCAAATTAAGTTCAAAACACGAGCCTTTACCCAATTCACTGTGCACCTGAATATTCCCGTGCATTAATTCCGCCAGTTTACTGGAAATTGAGAGTCCCAAGCCAGTCCCACCATAGCAACGCGTAATTGAAGAATCCGCTTGCACAAAGGGATGAAACAGATTGAACTGTTGCTCCGCCGTCATGCCGATACCACTGTCCTCCACTTTAAACTGCAAGTTATTTGTGCTGCAGTGTATCGTCAAACGTACCCAACCGTGTTCGGTAAATTTCACGGCATTGGATAACAGATTAACCAAAATTTGCGTCAGGCGTAATGGATCTCCACTACACGTCGTCGGTAAATCCCGTGCTTCATTCAGTAAAAAGGATAAGCCTTTCTCTTTGGCTCGCCCAGCGCTGATATTGATCACCTGATCAATAACATCATGCAAACTAAAGCGAATCATTTCAATCTGCAATTGCCCGGCTTCGATTTTGGAAAAATCGAGAATATCATTGACCACGGACAGTAATAAATTACCTGCACTTAAAATATTAGCGAAGGCATTATTGGCTTTTTCTGGATTAAAACTCTGACGGAGTCCTAACTGCGCCAGTCCCAACACTGCATTCAACGGCGTACGAATCTCATGACTCATATTCGCCAAAAACATACTTTTGGCATGACTAGCCGCTTCTGCCACTTTTTTGGCTTCGTTTAATTCCAGAGTGCGTTCTTGCACTAAATTTTCTAATTGCAGATGCTGCGCACTTAAGGCTAATTCCGTCTGTTTGCGCTCGGTAATATCTTGTGCAACCACCACCGCACCTGTTAATACACCATCTTGATAGATCGGATGGGTGCTATATTCCACCGGAAAACTACTGCCATCTTTGCGCCAAAACACATCATCATCCTCAATGCGAGATTGCCCATCCATAAACGTCGCATTGATCGGACAATCCAAATCGCGGGCAAGCAAATCGTGCTTGTGGTTGTGCTGAATGAGCTCGTGTACCTGCCGACCAATGACATCTTCAACCCTGTAGCCAAGCATTTTCGCTCCCATAGGGTTCATAAAGGTGATGCAACCTTCGGTATTTAAGCCCCAAATACCACTACTAGCGGATTCGAGTAATAAGCGAATTTGCTGTTCATTATGCTTTAGTGTACTCAGCAATTGATAGTGTTCGGTCATGTCGCTATGGGTACCAATCAAGCGATGCGGTACCAAAGGCGCACCAGTTTCGTCACAGGCACGAATCGCGCGTGCCCGAATATGCAGCCAGTGCCCGTCCTTGTGATGCATGCGAAATTCAGCCTCATAACGCTCTTCTTTTCCCTGCATATACGCTTCGACGCGTTGTAGTGCTTGTGCTTTATCGTCTGGATGCACCAACATTTCCCAAGTATGGATATGATTCTCCAACTCATCATCGGCAAAGCCCAGCATGGATTTCCAACGCGGTGAATAATACACCGCATTGTTTTCCATATTCCAATCCCACAATCCATCTGCAGCCCCTTGTAAGGCAAGGCGTAGTCGTTCTTTATTCAAAAACAAATGCTCATGAATTTGCCGATCAACGGTAATATCATGTGCAATACCTAAGATACCAATCAAATTGCCTTCCGCATCTTTCATGGGCGTGCGCGTCGTGGCAAACAAGCCTGAATAGCCATTGGATTTAAACGTATAATTTTCCTCTTGGGTATAGGCTTCATCATTTTGCAAAGCCACACGCTCTTGTACCTCGATTTGTTGCGCGATCTCAATTGGCATAAGTTCAAAATCCGTTTTACCAATAATATCTGCTTCTAACTGGCCGTAACATTGCTCAAACGCCGGATTGCAATTCAGATACACACCCTGTACATCTTTTAACCAAACCAAATCCGGCAAGGTATTAAATAAGGCATGTAAATGGCCGCGCTCCCGTTCTAATTGTTGCGTGCGCTGCCGGATAAGCTGTTGCGCTTTGACCAAGCGGCGCATATTGCGTAGCATTAACAGTGACAAGCCAATGATCAAGAGGATAACCAACGTGAGCAACAGTATTTGCTCACGATACTGACGCCAAATACTTTGCCAGCTCACCGCAATTTCGACATCATAGGGAGGTAAATGTAAGGCCTGCGCAACCTCATGCACCGCTGTGTAATCCTGAGGTATAGAGAAACTGTGCATTCCTATTGCCTGCAGTGTGGCACTGTCACTCGGCATTAATAATAATGCTGCCGTCACTTGCTGAGCTATTTTTTTGTCTAATTGCGGCATAGCCGCAATCAGCCAGTAAGGATACAAACGCGTTGAAACTTTGAGTGGAAATCCAGGTAAATCTTGGGCATTCAGTACGCGCAAGCTGCCGGAAGCTATTCTTCCCTGTTGTAACATAGTTTCATAAACACCACTCCCCACAAAAGCAGCATCCGCCTTGCCGTTCAGCACCGATTCAATTTCTGCATCTTGAGTTACTGAAGAGTGAATGACGGTAAAGTCATCTGGGAGATGTAAACCCACTTGCAATAATTCATAAGCTTGTGCTTGATACCCCCCTAAGGAACGTGGATCACTCACAATAATCCGTTGTCCTTTCAAATCTGCAAGCGTCTGCAAATCTTGTCGCTCGGCTTTAACTAAAATGCTCCCCCCATAGCCTTGCATGGGAATCCCGTTAAACTCTGCGACTAAACTGGCCAGCGGCACACTGAGATGGGTTCGATGCGCCAGCATAAGATAAAAGGCAGGATTGGTAACGATGAGGTCAATCTTGCGCACATACACCGCAGCTTGCAAAGCATCAAAATCCAAGACTTCGACGTGAAACTCGGTATTAGGTAATTGCTGCTCCAAATAGTCTGCCAGTGGTTGCCATTGCGCTATAGTGTGTTCATAGGATCGGCTTGCGAGTACGCCAAGGGTAATCGTGGTTTTGGAGCACACAGCTGGGCTAGACACCAGCAAGAGCAGTAATAGCAAGCTAAGCCTGCAAAGTTTCATGGAGTGACTTCCGCTAAAAAATCCGCCGTGAATAAATTATCTAAGTTACTTGACCATTTCATCATCGTTTGAATTTCCAACGCTGTGTTATACAGCTCTTTGGCTGGCGCGTTCAATAGTCGACGATTGTAGTCGATATCAGGTAACTCTAAACCGCGATACAACAAAGGTACATCTTCTGCCGCAACCTGTAAATGGCGAGCAAAGCGGTACTCACTATCAATGGGATTGGTTTTCCAAGCATGCAAACCTCGAAAATGTCCCTGAATCAGTTGTTTAACCTGCTGCGCATGTTGATCCAGCTTATCGGAGCGTACCGCCAGCACATCAAAAATAGTATTGGGTAGCTGTCGGCTATCAAATAAGCGTTCAGCCCCAAGCGCTTCAAGTTGGTGCGCCAAGGGCTCATAGGAAATAACGGCATCTAACTTTCCTGCCTGCCAAGTAGCGAGCTGCGCATCAAAGGTCACCGGGACAACCTGTACCTCATTGGCCAATAAGTGAGCCTGACCCAAGATACGGTTTAACATCAGATCACCCAATGCACTGGTTTCAACCCCAATCCGTTTGCCTTTAAGTTGCGTAAGATCTGTAATGCCTGGCTGCACCAACAAAACATCGGCCCCTGCTGAAATATCTAAGATTAGAACTATCGTCAACGGCAAATGCTGTTCTCGCCCACGTAGCACCTCATCTAAAGTCAACGTCGCAGCTTCAACTCGACCCTCCAGAAGATCTTGCAGAGATTCTGAGGCGCTGGCCGTTTCCACAATATGGATTTCTTCGGAGGGCAACCATCCTTGTTGGCGCGCATAAAAAATAAATTCATAGCCAGGCCACATATGACTAGCGACAGTTAACGGACTAAATGAGGCGCAACTTGTAAGCAAAAGAAAATACGTTAATGCTAACGAGCTAGCTACGGCGTAAAAACGGCGCATAGGAATTCTAAAGTGCACCATTTTAGGGAAAACCCATCGTGCACGGTGTTGCATTAACTGGATTATTGCCATGTGGTAGGTGTAGTTTCAACTCGAGCCTAAAATAAAACATTGTTATGTAGAGTAGCTGCAATCCTTAAATTTTTCAATCTAGGTTGCTGACAATATGACTGTCACTTACCAAATAGCTCAGTAAGCTACCCAGCGTCAAAGCTAAAATTAACATTCAATCTCAGTTAAAGTTTAGCGTGCTTAGCACAGCATCACTGTTAAGCTGGCATCTGATAAAGAACTGTGCCAATATCTCAAAGAAAGTATGCAGCTTAGATGCTAGCAAAAGTCAATTCATCGGATCGAACATTCTCCGAGCACATTGACGCAGAAGAGACGTTACTCAACCGAGTGGGCTGAGTTCCCGTGTCTCGATAATCAAACTGGAGGTTATTTGATGCAGCGCTTACAGGCTAATCAAGCGTTTTTCTGCCGCAGACTGCAAGGCGGCAACGATCAACTGGCAATTTTCTCTGGCATCCAACAAAGATAAAGCAGGCGGGGTTTGCTCTAAAACACAGCGGCTAAAATGCTCAATTTCCAATTGGAAGTGATTCGCCGGAGGAAGACGTTCTTCAGTAAATTTACCATCTTCCGTCCACCAAGAAATCACGGGTACATCACCCGGTAATTGCCAAACAATATGACATTTCAATCCACCCTGAGTCCCGACAATTTCATATTCACAGCGTCTAGCACGTGCGAAGCTGAAATCAAACTGCGCAAACTTGCCTGCACCAAAATCTATCACGCCACTGGTCGCGATATCTGCCCCACTGTCAACATAGTTCGCTATCGCACTCACCGACTGCGCTGGCGTATTAAAAAACTGGCGTAACGAATGCACCGCGTAACAACCAATATCCCACATAGCTCCACCACCGTGATTAACATCCTGGGCTAGTCGGTACATTCGCGCTGGACGCATCATAAATGAGTAACTGGCACGAACGGAACGCACTTCCCCAATCACTCCTGAGGCGAGAATGTCTTGCACACGTTGATGTTGCGGATGAAAGCGATACATAAAACCTTCCATTACCGTGACTTGCTGCTGCTTTGCAGCCTCTGCAATCGCATCGATATCGGCCACATTCAAGGCCATGGGTTTCTCACACAACACATGTTTACCCGCTGCAATCGCACGTAAGGTCCACTCAGCATGCTCATGGTTAGCCAACGGCAAATAAATGGCTTGTACCTGAGGATCCTGGAGTAAAGCCTCTAGGGTGTCATAACATTTAACATGTTGCTGCTGCGGGGCATACTGCTGCAGAGTTTGCGCTGCTGCCTGCGCTCGCCGGCTGGCAATAGCCACCAACTCTGCATTGGGCGCACCCACAATCGCTGGAAGCAAGCGCTCATTAACCCGTGCAGCGCCCAAGATACCCCAGCGTAATGGTAAAGATTCAGACATAAGTGACTCCAAGTATGAGTTTAATGGTTAACGATCCAATGAAGAGGATGATGTGCTTTAAGCGTTGAAATGGCGTGAGCGTACCCATGCAGCACAAATAAATGCAATCACGATATAGGCATATTGCGAAAACAACGCCATTAGAAAGCTAGGGCTATGCTCAACACTTGCACGAATACTGGGGGTCACCAGAAAGGTCCAAGCCGCCGAGGGAATGATAAACACCACAAATCCCAAAAACGCCGAAGCCAAGGGATCTTTACCTTTGGTTAACGCAGTTTGATAGAACCAAAATACAATAATGATTGCTGCAATGGTGCCAAGCATAGTCTTCCCCTAAAAGATGATCAAAACAGTGGGTATCTTAGTACGCGACTTCGCCACGGGCAAGCGCTGAACACTAAATTCAGTGTGAGTGACATTCGCGGTGAAGAGTCTGTACTAAGCTCTACAGTTTTACGCTCTAAAATCAGACTGATAAGTTATAAACTTAGCTGTTTGTCGCTGAACAATGCGCCAAGAGTTGTTGTAAAAAGCGGCTACCAAGCTCGCGAGTTTGTCTAATATTGTTTTGCGGAATAGATTCAGGCTCAGGGTAATGCGCTAATGCTGCCGTGATTGACGCTTCACGAATGACATGCAATATGGGATAAGGTGAGCGATTGGTATAATTAGCTGGATCATCCACAGCCGCATCCGCAAATTGATACTCAGGATGAAAACTCGCTAATTGAAACTCGCCTTCATACCCTTGAGCAACCAATAGATCTTCAGCGCTATACAGTAGCTCTAAAAAATCCTCAAACGCAGAAAACCCTTGGGCAAAAATGATTAACGTGGTTTCCAGCGCTGAATTCTGACGCAACTCTTCACATGCCAGCACCGTCGTCAGCAAACATGCCTCCAAATCCGCCGCCTCCTGCACGATATAATGGATACGGCCTTGCTCGTGAGGGTGCTTAGCAAACGGGCAAATATTATAGGAAATAACAAAGTTTTGTAGCCAAGCTTGCGTAGCTTGCAAAGGCAGAGAATTTTGGGTGTGCATGCTTAATGAGTGAAAGCGAAACCCCGTAGCAACGGGGTTAAAAAAAATAATTTTTAGGTATGACTCACACCCGTGGCGATGCGGTGTTCACGATTTTCTCGTAGTTGTTCAATTCTAGAAAACACCCGCAATAAATCGGTCGTAGAGACAATCCCAACCAGTTTATGGTCTTGCACCACGGGCAAGGCTCCAATTTTATGTTCCGCCATAATACCCGCAGCTTCTGCAACTAAGGTTTCCGGTGTCGTGGTAATCACGCCACGGTGCATAATATTTTGCACTTTGGTATCAACTACGTGTAGCTCATGACTTTTACTTGAACTATCAATTGCATTCGAATGGCTTTTAGGCCCTATGGCTTTATAGAGATCGCGATCCGAGACGATTCCGACCACTTTACCTTTTTCCACCACAGGAAGATGGCGTATTTTTTCATAGTTAATTAAAAAGAAAACCCGATCTATCAAATCCTGCGGTTCGACGGTAAACACTTTATGGGTCATAATTTCAGCAATACGCATTTTAAAAATCCTGATTCGTGATAAACCTATTAAGCATAAGGAAATAAACCTATTTTTACAACATTTTAATGAAGTGTTATAAAATGATTTGTACAGTTATGTGTTTACTGGTTTTTTTACGGGCAGTCCGTAAAGAGTTAATATAGACAATTATGAGTCGGCTTACTAAAAGCCGCGGTATTTATTTATTTTTGGAGATTTCATGCGGGTCATTCTTTTAGGCAGTCCAGGTTCTGGTAAAGGCACTCAAGCACAATTTATTACTGAAAAATATGCGATTCCTCAAATCTCAACTGGTGACATGCTGCGTGCGGCCGTTAAGGCAGGCACCCCCTTAGGTGTTGCTGCCAAACAAGTTATGGATGCGGGTGGTTTAGTTTCAGATGATATTATCTTAGGCCTCATAAAAGAGCGGATTACCCAAGAAGATTGTGCACGTGGCTATTTACTGGATGGTTTTCCACGCACCATAGTACAAGCCGAAGGTTTGGCTGCACTTGGCGTGGAACTCGATTATGTCATTGAAATTGTTGTTCCAGATGAAGATATTGTGCGCCGCATGGCAGGAAGACGCGTGCATGCTGCATCCGGCAGAACGTATCACATCGAATTTAATCCGCCCAAACACCCAGGTGTTGACGATCTGACCGGAGAAACCTTAATCCAACGTGATGACGATCAAGAAGCTACAGTGCGTAAACGTTTAGAGGTGTATCACGCCCAAACGAAACCCTTAGTTGGTTTTTATTCTGCGCCTGGACAACATGCAAAATTTAGCTCTATTTCTGGAGTGGGGGCCGTCAATGAGATTACCGCCAAGGTTTTCGCCATTTTGGGTTAAGCTTGTAGCAAGCAATTCGGGATTGATTCAAAATCAAGTGCTCAGGTTAACCACGCGTCTGACGCAAAGTTGTTTCGCGTGTCGCCATCTGAGCATTGATTCCACACCCCATCAATCCCTAACCATTTCTAAGACAGTTTAAGGTTAGGACATAATGACTAAGTTGTATGATGTAGCAGTAGTTGGAGCCACTGGCGCGGTAGGCGAAGCCATGCTGGCTATTTTAGAAGAACGTAATTTCCCCGTGGGTGAAGTATATGCCCTAGCAAGCAGTAAATCCGTCGGCAAACGCATTCCATTTAAAGGCGGCAATTTAGTCGTCCGTGATTTAGCGGAGTTTGACTTTTCCAAAGTACAAATTGGACTATTTTCAGCTGGCGGTTCGGTTTCTGCAGAATATGCACCTAAAGCCGCTGCAGCGGGCTGTATTGTGGTCGACAATACCTCGCATTTTCGTTACGAAGACGATATCCCCTTAGTCGTTCCAGAAGTCAATCCAGACAAAGTCGCAGACTATAAAAATCATGGCATTATTGCCAATCCGAATTGTTCTACTATCCAAATGTTGGTAGCTTTAAAACCTATTTATGACGCCGTAGGTATTGAACGCATCAATGTGTGCACCTATCAAGCCGTTTCAGGTACCGGCAAAAAAGGTATCGAAGAGGTCGTACAACAAACCACGGCACTGTTAAATCTCAAACCGATCGAGAGCAAAGTCTATCCCAAGCAAATTGCCTTTAACGTTTTACCCCAAATCGATGTCTTCATGGAGAATGGCTACACCAAAGAAGAAATGAAAATGGTCTGGGAAACGCAGAAAATTTTCGGAGATAATAGCATTCTGGTTAATCCAACAGCCGTGCGTGTCCCTGTGTTTTATGGACATTCTGAAGCGGTACACATCGAAACGCGCACCAAAATTGATGCCGCAACGGTGCGCGCCTTACTCGAAAAAGCTCCTGGAGTCACGGTGGTTGATGTGCGTGAAAATGGTGGCTATCCAACTGCCGTCACCGATTCTGCGGGTAACGATAATGTTTTTGTGGGCCGTATACGTGAAGACTTATCCCATCCCCGAGGCATCAATTTATGGGTCGTAGGTGATAACGTTCGCAAAGGGGCTGCGTTGAATAGTGTTCAAATCGCAGAGCTACTGGTAAAAAACTACATCTAGACTAATCTTGTTGATATTATTGTTGTCAGTAAAGATTGTGGGCGAAGTGAATAAGCTAAAGGTGAAAGAATGCGTAATTTGACTAAAACAATAGTGGCTGTT
>SXIZ01000014.1 GCA_005779525.1 Methylococcaceae bacterium | reverse complement strand
TGCAAGTAATAGGGTCTTGAAGCTGTTATACAGCTCATGGTATTGGGTATTGAGTTTTTGCAATTCTGCAGCAGTGGACATGGCGGTATCAGGAGTTTATGTGTTAATGAGCAAGCTGTTTAGGTGTATAAGTATGCGGGGCGAGTATTTGCTGCGTTAGTATGCTGATACAACCCCTTAAAATGTGAACCATGTTATTGTAAATGTAAAATTTCCGCTGCGATATTTTCGATACTATTAATGTCTTGCTGGTGGCAAGGGTAAGCATCATAAATCACTTTGGACCTTAAAAACTAGGCGAAATGCAATTGTTGTCTATACTGATACTCTCTGACAATTAGCACTAGAGGCAATCGTGGATAGCAAAAGCTTGATAGGAATGTTTTGGGTAGAGTTAAATTGTCGATTAACTCAGGGAATTCTGTTCTAGCAGGCGTAAACCTACTTGTTTAATTATGACGCTATTAATTATTCGCATTGTTATCCTTAGTCTGGTGATGTTTGCTGGTGGCAATCTAGGAATGGCTATCGTATTGCCACCGGGTTACGCTAGCCCGCTGTGGGTGCCTTCCGGCATTGGTATTGCTGCTCTTTTGCTTTGGGGACGTCAACTATGGATAGGTGTTTGGTTGGGGGCATTGAGCAACCAATTATTAGCGATTGATCTTTATGCAGGCATATTAGACGCGACTACTTTAACTTCGTGTTTGATTGTCGCCTCTGGGAGTACCCTGCAAGCGCTTGCGGCGTTTTATTTGTCCAAAAAATGGCTGGGTGCGGGGTTGCCCAGATTAGATAGCCCTAAATCGGTATTTGTATTTTTCTTAATTGCAGTACCGTTAGCTTGTTTGGTTGCTCCGACGATTGGGGTGGCGACATTGGTGTCCTTGCAGATTATGCCATTAGCGTCTGCTGCCATGTCATGGTGCAATTGGTGGATAGGCGATAGTTTAGGCGCATTGTTAATTACACCCCTGGTATTTTGTCTTTTCGGGCAACCACGTGAACTTTGGGGTCCGCGTTGTGTCAGTGTCGCATTACCTATTATCGGCAGTCTACTAGCTTTGGTGTTGGTGTTTATCCTGGTCTTTCGCGCAGAAGAAGCGAGGATGCAACTTTTCTTCGATGGGCAAGCGGCGGCGATTGATCGCTTGTTTGTTGAATACGCTGAAAATGCAGTGGATACCGCGAATGTGATGCGCGATTTATATAGCGCTTCCAGTGAGGTTGAACGCGACGAATTTAATATTTTTGCACGTAATCTCTTGCAACGACATCCAGAAATTCAAGCGTTAGAATGGTTACCCCGCGTTGCCTTCAAAGATTTAGCGCAATTTGAAGCCAAGGTACAGGCGGAGGGGTATAAGGATTTTAAAGTTATAGAGCGTAGTGGTGCAGAGGAAATGATTCCGGTGACCCCGCGCAGTGAGTACTTCCCAATTCTATTTTTTGAGCCGATGGAGCCTAATAAAAAAGTCTTTGGCTTGGATTCTTATAGTAATCCATTAAGTCGGGAAGCTAAAGAAACTGCGAGAAGGCTGCATAAATCCACCGCTTCCCAAGGTGTTAAGCTGGCGCAAGGGCAGAATGCGCTCTTAGGCGTCTTAGTTTCCAGCCCGGTTTTCAGCCTAAATCAAGAAGCGGCTGCAGAAAACTTACTCGGGTTTGTCTCAGCGGTGATCTTGCCAGCGCGTCTGGTCGAATTGGCGGTTAAAGAATTTAATATGCAGATGATGGAACTCTCCTTAGTGGATTTGAGTGCACCTGCAGAGCATGCTGACCTCTTTAGTAAGGTCAAGCATCCAGTGTCGACTAAAAATTATCAAGTGAAGCCTTGGGTACATCGCTTTCAATTTGCTGATCGTGAATGGCAACTGACGGTAATCCCTGACCCAAATTTTATGGTGGCCTATGGTTCTGCATTACCGTGGATTGCATTGATTTGTGGTTTATGTTTTAGCAGTTTACTCAGTTGTTTTTTACTGATTATCAGTGGCCGTAACGCACAAGTGGAAGCCTTGGTCGATCATCGAACCACTGAATTAGCGCGCGCAAACTTAGAACTAGATGCTTCTGAACGCGCCGCCCGTGCTTCGGAGTTGATGTTGCGTACCTTGGTAGAGTCCCAGCCAGAAGGGGTACTATTGTTATCTGACATCGGTGATTTTCAGCAAATTAATCGTGCTGGCTTAGATATGTTGGAAGTTCAGCAATTTGAAGAGTTACACAGCACCAGCATGCAAGCGTTTGCGTTGCCTAAATATCAGCTTGCTTTAGAACAATTGATTCAGAGCGTGTTTGCCGGTGAAACTGCTAAGCTGGAATATGAGATTGAAGGGCGAAATAGCACGCATCGTTGGTTAGAGTTGCATGCGGTTCCGTTGCGGGATGTTGAAGGCCATATCACCGCGCTGCTGGGCTTAATGCGTGATATTACGCAACGCAAGCAGGCTGAGGAACATTTGAAATTAGCGACTCGGGTATTTAATGGTGCACATGAAGGTATATTTATTACTGATGCGCAGGGTACCATTATCGATGTTAATCCGACCTTTTGTGAGATTACCGGGTACCAACGTTTTGAAGTGATTGGTAAGAATCCGAATATTTTGCGTTCAGGAAAACAAAGTATTAAGTTTTATCAAGAAATGTGGCGTAGTTTGCAGGAATCCAAATATTGGCAGGGTGAAATTTGGAACCGTAAGAAAAATGGAGATTTATACGCTGAGTTGCTGACGATTTCCGCATTATGTGATTTGGAGGGGCAAGCGAGTTATTACGTTGGCATGTTTTCGGATATCACGCAATCCAAACAGCAACAACAAATGTTGGAGTTGATGGCGCATTTTGATCCGTTGACCAAATTACCCAATCGGTTGTTGTTCGCGGATCGGTTAGCCCAGGCCATCGCCCATACTAAGCGCGAGAAATGTTTATTAGCTATTTGTTTTCTGGATTTAGATGGCTTTAAACCCATCAATGATCAGTACGGTCATGAAACGGGAGATCGCATTCTAATAGCGGTGGCAGATCGCATTAAAAATAGTATTCGCGAGGAAGATAGCGTGTCGCGCCATGGGGGCGATGAATTTACGTTACTGTTAGGTGATCTACAATCAGTAGAGCAATGCGAATTCACGATTCAACGTATCCATAGTGCGATCACTGAGCCCTATTTAATTGATGGTCAGTGGTTAAACGTTGGCGTCAGTAGTGGCATCACGCTATTTCCACTGGATAACACGGATCCCGATACCTTGTTGCGGCATGCAGATCATGCGATGTATCAAGCTAAACTCGCGGGTAAAAATCGTCATTGCTTGTTTGATATTTATCAAGATCAACAGATTATCGATAGAAATAATCAATTACGCGAAATTGAAGCCGCGTTTTTAGCTCAGCAGTTTTGCTTGTTTTATCAGCCGAAAGTCAATATTCGCAGTGGCAAAGCCATGGGGGTTGAAGCGCTCATTCGTTGGCAACATCCCGAACGTGGCATGGTGTCACCCTTGGCCTTCTTGCCGATTATTGCATCGACTGAGTTAGAAATCCAGATCGGCAATTGGGTGATAGAAACAGCCTGGAAACAATTGACGGAGTGGCATGCATTGGGACTTGAGTTGGAAGTCAGTGTTAATATTTCCTCCTATCAGTTGTTGTATCCTGGGTTTTTGCATACTTTAGAAGCTATTTTGCAACGTTATCCTGCAATTGAGTCTAAATATTTGCAATTGGAAATCTTAGAAAGCACGGCGCTGGATGATTTGGTGGCCGTCAATTTAATTGTCAAATCATTCCGTGAGCAGCTGGGTCTGAGTATAGCGCTGGATGATTTTGGCACGGGTTACTCCTCACTCACTCATTTGCGGCATCTATCGGTCGACACGGTCAAGATCGATCAAAGTTTTGTGCGGGATATGTTAGATGACCCGGATGATTATGCGATTGTGGAAAGTGTGATTGGTTTAAGCCAAGCCTTTAGGCGCAATGTGATTGCGGAAGGTGTCGAAAGCAAAGAGCAGGGCATAGTCTTGTTACTCTTAGGGTGTCAATTATTACAAGGCTATGCCATCGCGAAACCTATGCCCGGGGCTATGTTGGCGCATTGGGTGCATGAATATCGCTCATTTCAAGAATGGCAATATTATGCCGAGACTGAAATGTCGGCAGAGCAAAGTACTCTGGTCATTTTGCGTATTGATTTACAGCAATGGTTTAATCGTATGGAAGAGTCGTTATTTGCGCTGCCAGAGCAAGAAACTCATTGGCCGATACTTGCTCCCGGTAAATGTCATTTGGGACGTTGGTTAAAACAAACCAAACCGGATAAGCATTTTAATGTTATGTGGTTGAATCAGAGTGCGAAATTACACCGCGAACTGCATGAGCAGGCCAGAGTCATCTGGCATTTAGTGAACGAAGGTGATGTCAAGCGTGCACATGCAGAATTTCCACAACTCCAGTTTTTACACCAACAACTGCAGCGTCATCTCGCAGAATTGCTTGAGCTGCATACCAGTATGGCCTCCTAAACCCGTGGCGAAATTCAAGTTTTACAACTTGGTTTCGCGCTGTTATTAACCACTTTTATACACCGCTTGCTAAAAATTAGCGGCGGGCTATTGTCTTTTCAGTATGACCTCAATGCACAATCTCAACTTACTAAATTGGTGCAAAATTCTGTTGTGTGCACTACCTTGATGCTTGACTGGGTAGAATGTGATTTTATATCCCTCAAAAAATTTGTAAAAAAATACCTTAAATTACTGAAAAATAATTAAATATATTAAAAATTGGGTTTTTGGCCTGAATTGTGCAAAAGTTATTGTAAGATCACAAATGCAAAAACGTTGGTGCACCGACGAATTTTATTCCGTACTTCAGTCCTCTGAGAGATCCCTCTGGCAGCGGCTGAATAACATGAGTTAATCCTATTGAACTGCTTTATTTTGTAACTGCCGAGCTGGTTTTCCTCTGTTCTAACTGTCTATTCTTACCGCTAATCAGCCATACCCGAAACTTATGATGAATCTGCTATTAGTTGAAAGTAATCGGCACAGTGACGCATTAATGTTAGCTTTGCAGCAAACTGCTATCCATGTCCATAAAACCGCTTATAGTTTAAGCCTACCCACGCTTATTAAAGAAGCAGAGCCCGATATCATCTTGTTTAATTTGGGCGTGCTTAACGAGAGTGTGCTGCAAGATTTGGCTTGGTTAAATCAGCACTTTCCCTTGCCAGTGATTATGCTTATTGCCGACGCTGATCAAGACGTGATCCAACAACTCATGGCGTTGGAGGTGAGTTTGCTGCAGGTCAATTGTTTAGAGTATGCAGAACTGCAGTCTTGGCTGCAGATTGCGGTGGCACGCTTTAAGCAATTACAACACCTCAAAAATGCCTTGGAAGAGGCGAAGGCACAGTTGGAAGACCGTAAGCAAATTGATCGTGCCAAAGCCATTCTCATTAAAACGCAACATTACACCGAACACGAGGCTTACCATACCCTGCGTAAATTAGCCATGGATCGAAACAGTACGCTCAGTGAAATGGCTAAAAATGTCATCGCCATGGCTGAACTCCTTAAATAATGACTATAAGCCTATGCAAACCTTTATTAAAGTCATAGAAATTTGGATACCCAATCGTAGCCGCACTCAACTGGAGTTTGGTTCAGGTTTATATGGTGCCTATACCGAATTTAAAACCGCCAGTGAACAGCAATGTTTTGCTTACGATGATGGGCTTCCTGGCAAGGCCTGGGCCGCTGGACATCCTTTGGTGTTAACGCAATTCGAACAATCGTATTTCAAACGCACCGAGGCTGCCCGTAAAGCAGGGTTGACCTGTGGTATAGCGCTGCCGATTTTTTCGGGTGATTTCTTACTGGCGGTGGTGGTGTTGTTGTGCGGTGACGATGCGGAGCAGGCAGGTGCTATTGAAGTCTGGTGTAATAGCGACGAAGATGCCAGTAATTTGCAGGTGATGGACGGTTACTAT
Organism: Methylococcaceae bacterium; assembly: GCA_005779525.1. GTDB lineage: Bacteria > Pseudomonadota > Gammaproteobacteria > Methylococcales > Methylomonadaceae > SXIZ01. The sequence continues at coordinate 3,587 of SXIZ01000014.1, read as the reverse complement.
GGCAATTTAAAGCAATTTGAAAGCATTTCTCGACAGCTGTCTTTACCCAAAGGCTCGGGGATTGCAGGTAAAGCCTGGGAAAGCGGAACCCCCTGGTTACTGGAAGATATCGGCAAAATGACGGGTTTCATACGCTCTAAAGATGCAGAACAAGCGGGTATTACGACGGGCTTAAGTATTCCCTTACTCAATCATCATACCCAAATCTACATTATGACTTTTCTGTCGGCCAAGGCGACCCCGATAGCCAAACGCATCCAAATTTGGGTGCCCGATGAGCAAGGTGAGCAGTTAATTTGCCAGCAAGGTTATAGTAAAACCAGTAATAACTTAGCGGAAATGTTTGAAAATACTACCGTGCGTAAAGGCGAAGGTGCTTTAGGGCGCGTGTGGTTGACGGGAATGCCTGTAATCACGGGTGGTGCCAGTGCAGTTTACAATCCTGAATTAGATAATCTCAGTAGCATGCTGGCGATACCCGTGATTCAACAAGCTAGGTTAAGTGCCATAGTGACTTTTTTGTTTTAATTGACGAACTGACACAGACAAAGTTAAAAAAAACATCCTTGTTATGAGGAGTGACGCATTCGAGGTGCCAAGGATTACTATTATCTAGCAGCTTGCGCTTGAAGAAAATAGCTCATCTGGGCTATGCCTTTTGGTCTATGGTAATGGCATTTTTAGCAGCTATACGACACGGATCTAACAGTAATCCTGATAAAACGCCTGAATGGTACTGCAGTCATAAAAATACCAGTAATAACAAATTGCAACGTTTGCCAAAGATAGCTACTGGTTGGCTAGCGTCTCGTAAAAATCAAGATGGTTGGTAGGGTGGGTTAGCGTTACCTAACACATCGGAATTATTGCAGCAGAATTTTAGCGCTGCTCTATCCAGTCTCCGGGTTGCTCACTAAGAAGGGAACGCTGTGGGTAGCGATTTAAGCGCCCGATTATTAAAACACTTAAAGCTCTTTAAGCCCTTTCAGTCTGCAAAATTGCGCAGTACCTTGCAGTCTTTAGTGAGTAAATTAGAGACAAAAGCAATTATCTAGCTTGTAAGCAATTAAAATTGATTGCGTACTAGACAAATCCATTGGCTTCTCAGATCATAATCCAATCTGAAACTGAGCAAGTAGCAAACTTATGCAACCGCAAATCATTAATTTGACCGCCAGGCCGCAGGCGATTCCGCAACTGGCGGAGTGGCATCAGGCGGAATGGGGATATCTCAATCCGGGTAGCAGCTTAGAACAGCGTATTGTCAAAATGGACAGTTTTTTAAGCACAGCGCTACTCCCATCCATGTTTGTTAGCGTTATTGGTGAGCAAGTGATCGGTTCGGCGGCTATCGTGAGCAATGATATGGACAGCCATGAAGAATTAACGCCGTGGCTTGCAAGCGTCTATGTCGATGTGCCACATCGCCATCAGGGCGTTGCTTCTGCTTTAGTACAACATGTCATGCAGCAAGCGGCAGCAGCTGCGATCCCAGCGTTATATTTATTTACCCCAGGGCAAGAGAAGTTGTATGCCAAACTCGGATGGGAAGTGCTGGCCAGAGAGGACTATCGTGGCACTGCAGTCACGCTTATGCAGGTGCGCTTATCATAAATCGCGCTAAGCTGTCTTTAGCCACAGGCGTGTTCCCCTAAATTAAACCTTAATAACAACGCTACTTTAATCAGCGGCGCACTCAACTATGACACTCGAAAAAAACGGTCAAATCCATCCCTCTTGGCAAGCAGTCATAGGGGAAGAATTTGCTAAACCCTATATGCAAGTATTACGTGCTTTTTTGCGGCAAGAAAAAGCGGCAGGCAAAATTATCTATCCGGCTGGCCCCTTGATTTTTAACGCCTTTAATCACACTCCCTTTGAACAGGTCAAAGTAGTGATCATCGGGCAAGACCCGTATCACGGCCCTGGGCAAGCACATGGCTTAAGTTTTTCCGTCCCTTCAGGTATAGCTTTGCCGCCATCGTTACAAAATATTTTTAAAGAAATTGCGAGCGATTTAGGTCTCCAGATGAGTGGTTCAGGTGACTTAACTCCCTGGGCGAATCAAGGCGTGTTATTGCTAAATGCCACCTTAACGGTCGAGCAAGCCAAAGCGGGATCTCACCAAGGACGCGGATGGGAAACCTTTACCGATGCTGCGATTGCGGCGCTCAATGCCCGGCGCGAAGGCTTGCTGTTTGTATTATGGGGAAGTTATGCGCAAAAAAAAGGTGCGTTTATCGATACGCATAAACATCGCGTGTTGAAATCCCCACATCCCTCGCCGCTGTCGGCGCATCGCGTATTTTTTGGTAATCACCAGTTTTCGATAATCAACCAATATTTAACGCAGCAGGGGCATACGCCGATTGATTGGCGGGTGTAAGACGCTAGTCATTAATTGGTGTAGGTTACTCAGGCGGCAATTAAAAAGCGCAGAAGCCTGTGTTATGGATTTTGGGCGGTTGTGCAGCGGTCTTTTAAATGGTGAGTTAAATCCAGACAACCGATTTGATGCAGCTGTCGATTTTTTAAGAAGTGAATTTTTTACCCCGTGATTGAGGTTAACGAGAGGAAAAAGGGCGACTTAGGAGCTGTTGCATTAGAGGGTAATCTCTCCTTGGCAACTATTCTCTTGCAAACTGTGTTATTGCTGCTCTTCAATGGGGTTTTACAATATCAGCAGAGCTAATGCATTTTGGAGAATATATACCGCGCAAAGCTGTGTCTATGCGCGGTGTTGAAATAGGGGGAGTGTAGTTTAGCTACGTTTACCAATCGGAATTACATCTCGTTGCGCGGGGCCAGTATACAGCTGTCTGGGCCGCCCAATTTTTTGTTCTGGATCAGAAATCATTTCATCCCATTGCGCTATCCAGCCAATAGAACGGGCCATAGCAAAAATCGCGGTGAATAAAGCTGTCGGAATACCTAAGGCACGCAAAACGATACCTGAGTAAAAATCGACATTTGGATAGAGTTTTTTAGCGATAAAGTATTCGTCTTCTAAGGCGATACGTTCAAGTTCCATGGCCAGTTTGAACATCTTATCGTCATGCAAACCCAATTCATCTAACACTTCATGACAAGTTTCGCGCATCAGTTTGGCACGGGGGTCGTAGTTTTTATAGACGCGATGTCCAAAGCCCATCAGTTTAAAGGGATCGTTTTTGTCTTTGGCTTTGGCGATAAATAAATCAATGCGTGAGACATCGCCAATTTCTTCTAACATTTTTAATACCGCTTCGTTAGCACCGCCATGCGCGGCACCCCATAAACAAGCAATCCCTGCGGCAACGCAGGCATAGGGGTTGGCGCCACTGGAACCTGCTAAGCGAACAGTCGATGTCGAGGCGTTCTGTTCGTGGTCGGCATGTAGGATTAAGATGCGGTCCAAGGCTCGCGATAAGATGGGGTTAGGATGAAATTCTTCACAGGGCGAACCGAGCATCATACGCATAAAGCTATCCACATAGCTCATTTTGTTCTGTGGATACATAAACGGCATGCCGACACTGTATTTGTGACACATCGCGACGATAGTCGGCATTTTGGAAATCAGGCGGATGGCGCAGATTTTACGATGT
>SXIZ01000130.1 GCA_005779525.1 Methylococcaceae bacterium | reverse complement strand
TGAGTGGCCCGATCATTAGGGTCTGGAAAGTTGGTTGCATCATCCTGCATATGATGCACGGTTCGGTCAACTTCCTGCATTAACTCATCTTTCCAGTTATTCAGAATGGCCTCGAAGTGTTTCACTTGAGCCTCATTCATGTATTCTTCACCTTCTTTTTCTTCGTAAGGTTTGAGACTGAAAGGTGTATCGGTCATCCGTTAACTCCTAAAGCGAGAACAATAAAAAAACTGCGCATTTTTAGCAGAATAGTGCGGGGTTAGCAAGAATTATTGTTATCATTTATAAAACTAAAGCCAGACTCCAAGCTATGACGACAAAAATCGCCGATCGTGCCGCCCAAATCCAACCTTTTTATGTTATGCAATTGCTTAAACGAGCGCAAGCGTTGGAAGCCCTAGGCAGAAATATTATTCACTTGGAAATAGGTGAACCGGATTTCACCACTCCGGCCCCCATACTGGCTGCCGCCAGCGATTTTCTTAAGCTAGGCGAAGTTAAATACACGCAAGCGGCAGGTCTCCCTGAGTTACGCGCCAAAATTGCAGCTTTCTACGCACAACGGTATCAGGTGCGCTTAAGTCCCGAGCAGATTTTTATCACCCCAGGTGCCTCTGGAGCTTTGCTGCTGGCCTTGTCCGCCACGGTCAATGCAGAGGATCGAATCCTGATGGCGGATCCTTGCTATCCTTGTAATCGGCATTTTTTGCAAATACTGGGGGCGGACGCAAAACTCATTCCCGTGGACGCAGGCACGCGTTATCAGTTAACCGCCGAATTAGTCGATCAGCACTGGGATGCCAACGTTAAAGGTGTTTTACTGGCTTCGCCTGCGAATCCAACGGGTACCGTGATTCCTTCAGCCGAGTTGCAGAACATCATTGCAGCGGTCTCCAAGCGGGCGGGATTTTATTTTTCCGATGAAATTTACCATGGTCTAGTTTACGGTACCGAGGCGAGCAGTGCGTTGCAATTTAGTGACAGTGCCTTTGTCATTAATAGCTTTTCTAAATATTTTGGTATGACTGGCTGGCGCATTGGTTGGCTAGTCGTCCCTGAGGCGTTTGTCACAGTGACCGAGCGTTTGATGCAAAATCTATTTATTGCCAGTTCTACCCCTGCGCAATATGCCGCTTTGGCCGCCTTTGAGCCAGAAACTTTGATAGAATTAGAGGGCAGACGCGCTGAGTTGCAGCAACGTCGAGATCTATTGTTGCAAGGATTATTAGCCTTAGGTTTTGATATTCCCTGCCAACCCGACGGTGCTTTTTATATTTACGCCAATTGCCAAAAATTTACTCAGGATAGTTTTCAATTTGCTGTTGATTTGTTGGAAGCTGAAGGAGTAGCTATTACCCCCGGAAAGGATTTTGGTCGCCATGCGGCTAATCAGTATGTCCGTTTTGCCTATACTACGACCCAAGCTAGAATTAGCGAGGCTCTAGACCGGATCCATAATTTTATTGCCAGAGGATGCTAATGTTTTCTGTAACCCCTATTTCCGCCCGTGCTTTACAAGAGAAACTTGCGCAACACGAAGATTTTTTACTTCTGGATGTGCGTGAAGCGCATGAATATGCTTACGCACATATCGAGCCTAGCGTGTTGATCCCCTTACAACAAATACCTGCTAGATTGACTGAAATCGATGCGCAACGTGAAGTGGTGGTGCTTTGTCATCATGGTATGCGTAGTCAGCAAGCGGCTGAATACTTGGTGCGTAATGGTGTGCAGCGCGTCTTTAATTTAACTGGCGGGATTGATGCCTGGTCAACTCAGTGCGATCCAAGTGTGCCGCGTTATTAAAGCTAGTGTGAGCGCTGCCAGACGTTAAGCTAAATGCACACCATTGCGTGTGCTTTGTTTGACTTGGTACAACGCTTGATCGGCCAATAACATCAAGTCTTTCCAGTGGTTGGTCTCAGGAGTTAAACCTGCAACGCCGATGCTGATGGTCAGGGGGTTTAACAGTGGGATACCGGGGGGCTGATTATGTTGGATTGCGCTCCGAATGCGTTCAGCCAAATTTAACGCAATTTTGCCTTCGGTATTGGGCACAATAACGATAAATTCTTCTCCCCCCAAACGACATGCAATATCAATCGCACGAATTGCGGCTCTAACAACTTTTGCAGTATGCAATAACACTTGGTCACCCACATCGTGACCAAGACTATCATTAATCAACTTGAAATGATCTAAATCCAGCATCAACACACTTAATGGTCGGTGATAGCGTTTGGAGACTTCAAATTCCTGGTGTAGCCGATTCATCGCATAGCGCCGATTGGGTAATTCGGTAAGCATATCGGTATACGCCATGCGTTCTAAGCGTTGGTTGCTGGCTTTAAGTTCAGCCATATACCGTTGAACTTCATTGCGTTCTTTTTCAACTTCCTGTTGTAATCTGACGATACGTTGTCCGGCACGCAAGCGCGATAACAGCACTCGCGTGCTGACGGGTTTGGTGACATAGTCGTCGATGCCAGCGTCGAAAGCGTTTACCAATTCATTCTCATTGGTTTCAGCTGTCAACATGACGATATAGATATTTTTCCCCAATTCCGAACTGCGTAAAGCTTTACATAGTTCAAGCCCATCCATCGGATACATACGCCAATCAGTAATTAACAAAGACGGCCGATGTTCGTGAATATGTTTTAGAGCTGATTCACCATCATTACATACCGATACTTGGTAACCCGCAGTAGTTAATTGTTTGAACAGCCGCGTAATCATAATGGGATCATCGTCGACCAGTAGTAAATCCAAGCCATTGGCTGATGCGCTGGTTTCGGCAGAATTTTCCACTAAGCTCAATGTAACTTCTGTTTTGATATTAATTTCCCTACCCCACGCTTGCCATTTTTGCTTAATATTCTCCAGGAGATCAACCAGCTTTGCTTGATCAAAACCCTGGTGATCGGCTTCGAGGGTTAAGGTGGGTAACAGCAGTGTTTGATAATCTTCACTGGCTACACAATATTCCGCCAGATGCCGCGCCAAATTGATTTGTCTAGCAAACTTGGCTATACGGGTGTCGTCTGCAATTTGCGGGCTATAACTGAGTTTTAATGCTTCTATAAAGGGTGGAGGAAAGCCCCAGTCATTTAGCATGTTTAGGCTTAAGTTTTGGTGATTTATGGCAAATCGAACCTGCTCTAATTGTACTAATTGTTCACCTTGAGCCTGTTGCAGGCACTCGCTATACACATCTGGCCAAACACTTGCTAGGCCCAGACTACCAATATTTGCCAATAAACCCAGGGTAAACGCTTCTTCAGGTGGGGCGGTACGCTGGTGCGTCATAAGCTCGGACAGGGCTACGGCCATGGCTAAAGACTGTGCCCAGTAAAGTGTATAATCAAATTTTTGACAGGGGCCAGCTTGATTTTTATCCAATAACGATAGGCTGAGTGCTATATTGCGTAATGATTGAATGCCTACCATCATCGAGGCGTCCAACACATTCACAATTGACCTACTCGCTCCCAAAAGGGCGGAATTGGCAAAGCGTAAAATACGGCCACTTAAAGCCGGGTCAGATTTGACTAATTGCACAATTTCTTCGAGGGTAAAATCTGGTTGTTGTGCAAGTTTCATGATCGCTAACGCCGTACCTGAGGGTGAGGGTAAGCGATCCGTTGCTTTTAACTCGTGATAATCTTTGACAGTGGACATGCTCACAGGGGTCGTTTAGAAAGCGATTTAGGTATTATGGTATGAATATAAAATTTTTTGCACAAAGCACGTAACGGCTTGTTAATTTAATATTACAACCCTATCTATGCATAGCGAAAGCAATCGGCATGGGCACTATAAAATGCATTACGCTTCGCTAAGCCTATTGGTAAAATAATTCAATACGTTGGTAATCTTGAGTCTAGCCTAAGTTTTAAAGTAATACTGACACCCGGTATTTAATCCTTACAACGTTGTTTGTGGTTGACTGCTGGGTTTTCCAAACAGGTAACCTTGCATTTTATAAATGCCTTGAGCAATCAGATAATCACGTTCAGCAGTTGTTTCTACACCTTCCGCTAATACTTCGATATTATTTGTCCGAGCGATGCTAATGAGAGCAGTGACTATAGATTGCTTAATGGGTAATTGCTCGATATTTTGTATTAAAGTGCGATCTATTTTAATTAAATCCGGTAATAATTCTGCAAGCGAATTTAAACCTGCATAGCCTGAGCCCACATCGTCTAATGCAGTTTTAAATCCCTTTTCCCGATAAAAATTTAAAATGGATTTTAAATGTTTAAAATCTTTTACACTTTCGGTTTCTACCACCTCAAACATAATCCGTTCGGGATCAATGCCTAATTTTTGTACCCAAGAAACGGTATCCCGCAGGCACATTTCTGGATTGTAGATTGCGGTAGGCAAGAAATTTATCGAAATTCTACCTTCTAAACCAACTTCAACTGCGCGATGTAAAGCCATTTCGCGGGCTAATCTATCTAAATTAAATAGTAAATCTGCTTGTTTAGCCTGTTCCAAGAGCACCGTTGGTGAGATTAACGTGCCGTCTTCACGCACGCCACGCATTAAACATTCATAACCGTAAATTTGATGACTGCTTAAATTCACTAACGGTTGAAACAGGATTTTTAATGCCCGATTTTTAAGCACATAAAGCAAATCTTCCGCTTCTAACAAGCCAGCCCAACGTCGTAAGGGTTTAAATTTATTTAAAATCCCAAGATTTATTGCTTCGTCAACTTCCAAAATCACCGCGTGGGTTGCTTCAAGTTCTAATTGGGTAAAATCTGGATGTTCACAAATTTGTCGGATTAAACCTGTACTGTTTTGGGTGACCACCGTGAGTAAATCATCTTGCACCATCGGCGTATGGTTAAGAGATTTTAGGAAATTACTAAATTTCTCTACAAACATTTCGTCTGGAAAAGTAAATAATAATTTCCGTGTGCCCTGAGGAATTTCAGGAAGCTTTTGACATTTACACGTCATAAATTAAACTCGAAGATAGACTTGGTGTGTCAGAAAGTAGAAAAAATTTCAGCAAATGAATAATGCTATAGTTAATTATTATAGTAATTATTCCAAGTTTTGCGGCTGTTTTGAAGATTTAATAAAATTATATTATTTGTAGATCAATAGTGAGCGTTAGAAATGTTAACTAACGCACAAAATCGATGCCATCCTTGACCAAGTGTGCGTTAATACAAAAAAATGGCGTTGACCTA
>SXIZ01000129.1 GCA_005779525.1 Methylococcaceae bacterium | reverse complement strand
CAGTCGAAAAGAAAGTATTCAAAGACAAGGCGGCCCAGTTACCGCTAATGTCTTGCGCTCCTCGTAGTGATCGGGGGGTGACAAAAGGGGCGTCCTGCCCCTTTGCCACCTTGCGGCATCCATGCCGCAACCCTTCGGGCTATTCCCGAAAACTCCTGCGGTGCTCGACGCGGTAAACGGGATAAAGTCGTTCACCTTGATTCCGTGGAATAGTTTTGCTTTATCTGAAGTTCAAGGGGAATGAATGGTTTACTTCTGTCGGGTTGAAATAAAAAATCGTTCGTGGTGAGCTTGTCGAACCATGAACCACAAAGCCATTCGACAGACTCATGGCGAAGGGAATATTTTATTAACCGATTAAAACAGCGTCGCGATAACGGCAGCTAACCGACAAATCAAGCTTGATTGAGTCATCTGGCCTTCATTACTGAACTGATGTGGTAAGCCACAGAATTTATCCCAACTACACAGCAAATAACCTAAACTAACAATATGGAAACAGATAGCGTTGAATCAATGGCTAAAGCCAGTAAAGTAGCGGCGCGACAATTGGCAGTCACTTCCGCCACACAGCGTAACCTTGCGCTCAATTACATGGCGGAGAGTCTCGAGGCGGCACGCACGCAGATTCTGGAAGTCAATGCACAAGAAGTCGCAGCTGCTCAAAAACAAGGGCTGGGGGAGGCTTTAGTAAAACGTTTAACTTTAGATGACAAGGTCCTACAGTATATGCTTGCTAGACTCAGGAAAGTCGCACAAGCACCTGATCCTTTAAATCGAGTATTAGAAGGGCATACCAATCCGCAAGGCTTGCAGGTTTATAAAAAAACCGTGCCGCTAGGAGTGGTGGGCATCATTTACGAAGCGCGTCCCAATGTTACTTCCGATGCCGTGGCGGTGTGTATTAAAAGTGGCAATGCGGTCATTTTGCGTGGGGGGTCGGAAGCACTAAGAACCAATACCCTCCTAGCAGAGACAATGATAACTGGTTTAGCGAAAGCGGGGTTACCACGACACACAATTCAAATCCTACAGATTCCAGGTCATGCTGCGGTTGGGGAATTATTGCAGATGCACGCCTATATTGACGTGCTGATTCCCCGCGGTGGTAAGGAGTTGATTCAGCGGATAGCGGAAGGTACGCGCATTCCAGTCATTAAACATTATGATGGTATTTGTCATTTATATATCGCAGCAGATGCAGACCCGGTGCGTGCAGTTGAACTAGCGGTCAACTCAAAATGTCAAAGTGTACAGGTGTGCAATGCGCTAGAAACCTTATTGGTAGACCGTGCATGTGCCTCACTGATGCTGCCGTTATTACAGCAGGCGTTCAGCGCCCAGGCTATCGCATTACGCGGCTGTGCTGAAACCCTAAGCTATTTACCGGAGATAACTCTGGCGACCGAAGCAGATTGGCATACGGAGTATCTTGCCCCCACCTTATCAATTAAAATTGTTGCGGATATTGATGCGGCAATTGCGCATATTAATTATTACGGTTCAGGGCATACCGACGCCATTGTGACCCAAAGTTTGCAATTCGCACAACAATTTGAGCAACAAATTGATTCGGCCTCGGTGTTAATCAATGCGTCTACGCGTTTGTCTGGCGGTGGCGATTATGGCTTGGGATCGGTAATCGGTATCAGCACGGATAAATTACATGCCCGCGGGCCAGTTGGTCCAAACGAATTGACTAGCTATAAGTGGGTGGCCTACGGTAACGGACATTTAAGGAGTTGATTTAAACCGAAACTGAGTTTAAGTTATAGATCAAACAGGGCAGTTTGCTTTAATATTCTGGACTTTAGTTGTTTAATGAGACTATTACACGGCTTTAGTATTAAAATGCAGGCGTAACTAATCCCATATTTTAACTCTTGTCTCTGTGCGGACGGGCATGCGCTGTTAATCCCAGGAGCTGTAATGAATTGTATTGTAGAAGATTTGAAGCACACTGAATTATTTAAAGGTGTCGCAGTTGAGACTTTAAAGTTAATTGCTGCCCAAGCAACACCTATGGCTGTGAAGTCGGGAAAATTGTTATTAAACCCTGAGATTGAAAATGAATATGTCTATATCATTTTATCAGGCGCATTGGCATTGTATTTTGGGTCGCTGGATTCCCCCAAAATACGTGTTATTGGTAAAGGCTATTCCGTGGGGGAGTTATCTATTATCGGGCACGCTAAACCTTCGGCCTATGTGATTGCTGATGAAGACTCTTGTGTTTTACCCTTACATCGTGATTTTACGGAGAAGTTAATCGCTGAAACAGCGCCTATTGCTAATAATTTATTACGTCAATTAGCGACATGGTTAAAAGACAATACCGATTATATCGTTCGAGATCGTTCCAAGATCGGCGAACTGACTAATCATGCCAATACCGACTCGCTCACGGGACTTTATAACCGACGTTGGTTAGATGCGACCTTGAATCGCTTACTCAGCCAAGCGATAGAAACCCGCACACCATTATGTATCATGCTCTTGGATGCCGATCACTTTAAAGAATATAACGATTCCTTTGGTCATCTGGCTGGCGATAAAGCTTTAATTGAGATTGCAAAAACCCTGCACTTGAGTATCCGTACTTACGATTTTGCCGCACGTTTTGGTGGCGATGAATTTATTATTTTACTGCCCAATACGCAGTTACGTGAAGCGCATACCATGGCTGAACGTATACGCTCAAGTATCGAAAAACAAACTATTTATCATGAGGAGGGCAATATTTTATTAAAGCTGAGGGTGTCAATTGGACTAGTCTGCAATACCCAAGACTCTACGGTCGATTCAATTTTTAGAGCGGTTGATACCAAGCTCTATGAAGCCAAACAAGCGGGGCGTAACTCGATTGCTTATTAGCGTCATTCGCCCGCTAAAATGGCTTTACATTCCGCTGGCAAAGGTGGGGGCGGGGTAGGTTTCTTGTTGACGCTGGGTTTTGCAGGTTTAAACCAATCCTCTAAACTGGCATCGCAACCTGCACCTAAGTCGACAGCGGCCTGATTTTGACACAATTCCTCTCCTGCAGGACATTTTAACCGCACATGGAAATGGTCAGCATGGTGCCACCACGGGCGTATTTTATGCAACCAATGACGCTCGTCAGGTCCAATGGTTTGGCATAAATAGGCTTTAATCGCTGGGTTAACAAATATCCGTTCAACTTGGGGATGGCTTGCGGCAGCTTTCAAGACTTCAGTGTGCGCTGTTTGCCAGTCTGGATGCAAAATTTTAAGCGTGGATTCATCAACAAAAGCAGGGGCGGATAAAGTTTCGCGTTGTTCAGTGCTCAGTTCTTGGGTGGTAGCGGGAGAATCCAACCAATACCAGATATCCACATCTAGGCCTGTTTGATGACTGCGGTGCCCTGAAGGCATAGGACCGCCATAATGTTGTGCTAAATCCCCAATTAACAATGTCCCTAACTGTTGCGCTGCAACCGCATGTCCTAAGTACTGAACAAACCCTACTAATTCTGCATGTCCAAAATAACGTTGTCGCGAGGATCGCATCACTTGATAGCCTGCACCGTTTAATGGTAATGCTTGGCTACCTCGAATACAGCCCGCATTGTAACTGCCTACTGTGAGTGCCCCCTGGCCTGCCGCGAACCCTGTAAGTGCTTGCGTACTCAAGATAATGCAAAGCATGAGTCGATTAACTATTTTGGGCATGGTCGTTATTAGAGTAAGGCTCAAAACTATTGTCTGTTTCGCAAGGTTGTTGAAACTGATAATTAGCGCGTAAACAATAATCTAGCCATTTAGTTAAAAAATAATTTAGCCGCCATTTATAATCCATAATCGCTGTAGCTTGTCCAGGATCTTTAAACACCTGTTTGACAGCCAAACGACTATGATCGCGTAACACTTCAACGCATTTAGCATCTCGATATACTCGTAGGATCAATGCGGGGGCAAATTCAAGCGTTGGGTTACCTGCAAAGCGATGATTCAGTTCTATCGTAAGGGTATACCGATTGCGCTCAAGGACTTGCAAAAACAAACTGCTTTTGTGCAGCGCAGTGCCGATGGCGTCTTGATCTATACTGAATAGCAGGGGAATTAAGCGTAACAACTTCTGGTAATTTGCTTCACAAACCTGTTCCAAGCACCAGGACTTGTTGATGGGGTTGATGTGGCCCATTAAATTCGGTTAATTAGTGGAATAACAGGCGCTGGCACTTGAGGTTTCCCACAGCACCACTTGCTTGACATTTAAACCCTGTTGTTGCAAATATTCGAAAATCATTTTGCTGAGGACTTCGGCCGTGGGATGCTCGTCTAAAGCTAGAAAACGCTCATTTTGGGACTTTAACATGGGAATAATGGGATCATCCTTATGCAGCAAAAAGTTATGATCTAAGTGTTGATCGATGTATTGTTCTACACAGTCGCGAATATCTGCAAAGTCGCACACCATGCCTTGAGTATTTAATTCAGGTTGACTAATAGAGATGGCGGCTTTCACACTATGTCCATGCAAGTTACGGCATTTACCTGGATGATGCATTAACCGGTGACCGTAACAGAAATAAACTTCTTTGGTAATAGTGTACATATATTGATGTTGAATATGATTGAAGCTGTCTGCCAGTTAGTCGGTTTTAATGCTTTTGATAGCTGCCGCTATTTCGTAATTTCCTTCAGCCAAACGATTGCTGCGGACAACTTCAATAAAGGCTATCATTGGCGGAGTGACCGAACGTGCGGGGAGTACCCGGACTTCCATAGCCTTGCCGGATTCATAGTTTTGCTCACTGATAAATGAGATGCCCGCACCACTAATTGATGTGCATCGTCCATGAAGTACTTCGTCTGAATCTGCTAAACGATAAGTAATATCACAATCAATATCCATACGGATATAGTCGCGTTTTTCATCATATTCGAGCATATT
>SXIZ01000128.1 GCA_005779525.1 Methylococcaceae bacterium | reverse complement strand
TACATGCCGCCACGTCCTAGTCCGCTGCGGCTTTCACCTGCAACTTCATCGAGTAAGTTGTCGTTAACGCTGATTTCGGTAATTAATTTGGCATCGGGATTAAGACTGGGATCGCCCGTAAATAGTCCATGTTGGTCAGTCAGTAAGACCAGTAATTCTGACTCGACTAAGTTGGTGACCAAGGCAGCTAAGGTGTCGTTATCACCTAAGCGAATTTCTTCGGTAGCGACGGCATCGTTTTCATTGATGACGGGCACTACACCCAATTTTAATAAGGTCAACAAAGTGCTGCGTGCATTGAGATAACGCTGCCGATCCGATAAATCGTCGTGTGTCAGTAATACCTGCGCCGCCAGCAGTCCGTGTTCTTGAAAATAATTTTCAAAGACTCTGACTAAGCCCATTTGTCCGACAGAGGCGGCAGCTTGCAGTTCGTGCAAGGCTTTGGGGCGAGTTTTCCAACCTAGGCGGCACATGCCTTCAGCGACTGAGCCAGAGGATACTAGAATCACTTCCATGCCTTGCTGGCGCAGGTTGGCCATTTGCGCCACCCACGCGGCAATGGCAGGTTTATTTAAGCCTTGTCCGCCAGCGGTTAATAATGAACTACCAATTTTGACGACAACTCGTTTGGTTTTTGCGAAATCAGACCTGCTCACGCGCTTCATTCCTGCTGTGTTCTAAAAAATTCATAATGGCATACATTAATGCTTGTGTGCCTTCACCTGTTATGGCCGATATCTTAAAGACGGGCTGATCCCAGGCGAGTTCATCAATAATCGCTTGGCAGCGTGCTTCGATTTCATCTTCATACACGCGGTCAATCTTGTTGAGCACCAGCCAGCGCGGTTTATCGAGTAATTCATCGCCCCATTGTTCGATTTCGTTGATGATTTTATGCGCTGAAGCTACCGGAGAGTCGTCGGCATCGATGGGATCAATATCCAGAATATGCAACAACAAGCCAGTACGTGATAAATGTTTTAAAAATTGTAAACCTAAACCTGCACCTTCGGCTGCACCTTCGATGACCCCGGGGATATCGGCAATCACAAAGCTACGCATATCATCAACCCGCACTACGCCTAGATTTGGGTAGAGCGTGGTAAACGGGTAATCTGCAACTTTCGGACGTGCCGAAGAGACAGCGCGAATTAAACTGGATTTTCCAGCATTGGGCAAGCCTAGCAAGCCGACATCGGCGATCAGGGTTAGCTCAAGGCGTAACATGCGATGTTCACCCGGTGAGCCTGCCGTGGCTTTCATTGGGGTACGATTGATACTGCTTTTGAAGCGGGTATTGCCTAAACCATGGAAGCCGCCTTGCGCGACTAATAAGGTTTCGCCGGGTTTAGTTAAATCACCAATAATCTCACCCGTATCCAGATCGCTGACTAGGGTTCCAGGCGGTACTTGCACATAGCAGTCTTCACCCTGGCGACCTTTGCTGTTATTGCGTTTCCCGTTTCCGCCTCGTTCAGCGCGATGCGTTGAATGGAACCTGAAATCTACCAGGGTGTTCACGTTCTCGGTCGCAATTAGATAGACGCAGCCACCATCGCCGCCATCGCCACCATCTGGACCGCCCTTGGGAATATATTTCTCTCGCCGAAAAGTGATAATGCCGTTGCCGCCATCGCCTGCTTCCACTTTAATTTCAGCTTCATCAACAAATTTCATAGTTTTTCTTTACGCTCGAACGCATGATACTGACAGATACAAAAAAGCCCCGGCAGCGATGCCGAGGCTTTTGGATTGTGCATTTACCGCCTAACGCGGCACCAACCTTATGCAGCAACAATACTAACAAATTTACGGCTGTCAGGACCTTTAGTTACAAAAGTCACTTTACCCGCTGCAGTTGCGAATAAGGTATGGTCTCTGCCAATGCCTACATTGTCGCCTGCATGAAAACGTGTACCGCGTTGGCGCACGATGATGCTGCCTGCAGTGACGATTTCACCACCAAATTTTTTAACACCTAAACGTTTCGCATTTGAGTCGCGACCGTTGCGTGTACTACCGCCTGCCTTCTTATGAGCCATTATCTACTCCTGGTCTAAATTAAGCAGAAATACCAGTAATCTGGATTTCTGTATAGTATTGACGATGACCCATGTGTTTCATGTGGTGTTTACGTCTTCTAAATTTAATGATTCTAACTTTTTTGTGACGACCTTGAGACAAGACAGTCGCAGTGACTTTACCGCCACTGATAAAAGGCGTGCCGACATTAACCGCATCGCCAGACTGAATCATCAGTACTTTATCGAACTCTACGCTGTCACCGGCTCCAAGCTCTAATTTTTCTATTTTTAAGGTTGTACCCTGTTCAACACGATACTGTTTACCACCTGTTTGAATTACCGCATACATCAGCGTAAGCTCCATCAAGCATTATTGTCTATTTAAGTGAACAGACAATTATATTTTTAAAATCAACATTCGTCAATTATTTAATTTGACAAACACTCTCTAAATCAATTAAGTATAAAATAACATATCTAGGCTATTGACACCAGTCTCTATTTTTCAATACGATAGCAGATTAACTTGAAAACCGACAAATAAACTTGTCATTTTAAGGCCACATTCACTTATAATTCACCCTTTGTAATTTTATGCAACTATCGGCTTCACGGCAATAATGACTGCGCTACCTAAAAACAATAATAATCAGCGACCTATAGATTTTGACGCAATTAAGCGTCTCACCGCAACCGAAGCGCTTGCTGTCGATCAGCTGATTCTTAATGAATTAAGCTCTGATGTGGTGCTTATTAATCAAGTTGGACATTATATTATTAGTAATGGTGGAAAACGCTTGCGACCTATGTTGCTGCTGCTTGCTGCCAAAGCGTTGGGTGAGGCCAGTCAAAATCATTTGATTCTCGCTGCGGTGATTGAATTTATTCATACTGCAACGCTGTTACATGATGATGTGGTTGATGAATCCGAATTACGTCGCGGTAAAGAATCTGCCAATGCGGTTTGGGGGAATGCTGCCAGTGTATTAGTTGGCGATTATCTGTATTCCAGTGCCTTCGAAATGATGGTGCGCACTAATAATATGCGCGTGATGGAGGTGTTGTCCAAAACCACCACCGCGATTGCTGAAGGTGAAGTCTTGCAATTATTGAATTGCAATAATCCCGAAACCACCGAACAGCAATATTTGGAAGTGATTGCACGCAAAACTGCAATTTTGTTTAGCGCCGCAACACGCTTAGCTGCAATTTTATCTGGTTCAAGCCCTGAGCTAGAAGAAAATTTAGCAGCCTACGGTCAGCATTTAGGGATTGCGTTTCAGTTGATCGACGATGCGTTAGATTACAAAGCTTCTGCAGAAGAGTTGGGTAAAAATTTAGGGGATGATTTAGCCGAAGGTAAACCGACCTTGCCTTTGATTCATGCGATACAACAAGGTTCTGCTGAGCAGGCGCAGACTATTACGCAGGCGATTAAGCATGGTAATCGTGAAGCATTTAATGAAGTGTTTGAAATTGTCCGAGACACCCATGCCATTACGTATACCGAACAACGGGCTGATGAAGAAGCGCAAAAAGCGATTGCTGCGTTAGCAAGTCTGCCGGATTCAGAGTTTAAGAACGCATTAGTTTTGCTGGCGCAGTTTGCGGTCCAGCGTAATCATTAATTCACCTAACGCGCTTGGCTAGCAGGTAAACTTAAATTCAAACATCTCATTAGGAACGTGTTTGAGTTTGTTTGCCCTAGCACAAGCTACATAAAAAATAACAAATAAGTCATCACCAATCCCACGCTGAGCACGACAATACTGATCTTGTGCATAATGTCCTGATGCAGCCAGTAATCGTGTAATTGCTCTTGGCGATAATTTTTTTGCTCCACCAGTTTTAACTTGCAGTAAATGCAAGCCCGCTTAGTCACCAGCCACAGCCCATATGCGACAATTGCGCACAAGACCATCATAATGTAAAACACAATAACTTGAGTTTCGTGGAGGTCGGTCTCAAATAAGTGCTCAATAATATGATCTAGGCTTAACTCCACGACCTCAAACAGCAGATGCGCAAGTTCAACCGTTAAATGGAGACATTCCATTATGGAAGACAGCACGACATCTGGAAAGAAAACCAAAAAGCCAAAAACTAAAATGGGCAAAATTTTACGTAAATGCGTCATGTTCTTTTTAATAGGATAAATTTAAACAAAACATGCTATGACTCCCCGGGATTGGTATTTCAGCCAAAGTTATAGGCTGCCACCGTAGCTTTTAGATTCCAGCGAAACGCTTGAATTTAAATTATAGTACAACGAGGGCTAATATCACGAGAAGCAAGCATTATTTTGAACTTCACATCGATAACGATGCTCAGCATAGACCAAGCATTTCTAATGCCAAATCTGCCATATTTTTAGACCCACCACCCTGTCCAAGCAGCTGCTGAACAGCCTGTAACTCAGTGCGCATTTGAGCTGCATAGTCTTGGTCACCTAAAATTCGTTGAACTTCCGCTGCTAATTTAGGCGCAGTCGCATCTTGCTGGATGAGCTCTTTCACAATCGCTTTGCCAGCAATAATATTGGGTAAGCCGATAAACGGGGTATTAATTAGCCAACGCGCCACATAATAGGTTAAGCTAGATAATTTATAGGTAATCACCAACGGGATATTCAATAACGCAATTTCCAGCGTTGCCGTACCTGACGTCGACATAATCACATCGCAGCATTGCATGACTTCATACGGTTCGTGCTTGATGACCTTAATGTTCAGCGACGATTGCGCTAAATAGCCCTGCAATTGCTCGTCAGTAATAGAATCGGCCTGGGGCAAAATAAATTGCAGACTTGCGTCCTGCGCATACAATAATGCCGCGGCTTCCAGCATGACGGGCAGCAGATAGCGAATTTCATTATTCCGACTTCCTGGAAATAAACCTACAAGCGGTTGCTGCGCTTTTAAGGCAAAACGCTGGCGATTCTCAGCTTTCGAATAGAGCGGTTTAACCCGGTCAACCGAGGGATGTCCCACATATCTGACGGGGACATTTTCAGCTGCATACAGGGCGGTTTCAAATGGAAAAATAACCGCCATCATATCAATAGCTTGCCCATACGCTTTGATGCGTCCAGGGCGTGAGGCCCAAATTTGGGGGCTAATACAAAACAACACTTTAAACCCATGACGTTTTGCAAATTGCGCCAATTGTAGATTAAATTTCTGGTAATCCACACACACCAATAAATCGGGTTTTTCGCTCAGCACCAGCTTTTGCATCAAGGTTAAGGCCTGACGGATTTCGCGGTAATGTTTAATGATTTCTACCAAACCGATCACTGCGATTTTGGAGGAATCATAAGCCAACTCAATCCCCGCGGCGGCCATATTAGACATGCCCATACCTATTGCTTGAATTTCAGGGTGCTGGCGTTGCATCTCTAAAAACATATTGGCCGCGTGCTGATCGCCCGATGATTCGCCCGCACTAAACATGATTTTTTTGGGGCTAAGGTGTGCTGCAGCTAAACTCTCCGTCATGGCTACAGAACTCACGCGGCGTGTGGCACAGCAAATAAACGATGAAAATTCGCACTGGACTGCTGCGCGACTTCTTCCACGGAACAGTCGCGTAATTTGGCGATAAATTCGGCAACATAGCGGACATAGGTTGGATAATTGGGTTTGCCGCGTTTCGGGATAGGCGCTAAATACGGAGAATCTGTTTCAATCAAAAAGCGTTCTGCGGGGATTTTTTGAGCGACTTCCTGAATGGCTTTGGCATTATTAAAAGTCACAATCCCTGAAAACGAAATGTAAAAGCCAAGCTCCATGGCTTCTTGTGCAAACGCCCAGTCTTCAGTAAAGCAATGAATCACGCCGCCTACGGCATCGGCACCTAATTCTTTTAACACTTTTAGGGCATCAGTATTGGCCTCGCGGGTATGGATAATCAACGGTTTGTTGACGGCTTTTGCAACGGCAATATGATTACGAAAACGTTGGTGTTGCCAAGCTAAATCGCCTTCACTCCGAAAATAATCCAATCCGGTCTCGCCGACGGCGACTACTTTGGGGTTAGCAGCCAGGGCTATTAATTCATCAATCACGGGTTCTTGCTTATCATGGACATTGGGGTGCACACCGACACTTAAAGAAATTTCGGGATAATCCGCGACTAACTCGATCATGGCAGGATAGGATTCTAAATCAATAGCAATGCACAACATATGCGCTATTTGCTGGCGCTTAGCATCGGCCATAAAAGCACTAAAATCGTGATTATAAGGCGCTAAATCAATGCGATCTAAATGGCAATGGGAATCTATAAACATGGATGATTAAAATTCAATATTAAGGTGAAGTGGCAGTCAGTCCTGGTTGAGGCATTCACGGTCGCATCAAAATTATAGTTTGGCGCACAGCATCATAGCTTAGTTTTAAGTTTTATCCCATCCCCAAAGGAGGTCTTGAGATGCATTTAATGCTGCCAGATTGAAGCGCTATGCAATCCGCTGGGCAAAATCATGTGCTAGGGCCACCTGCAATTTACGCGTTAACTGTTTGCTGAAGTACAAGCTTGCAGCAGTGATTGTTGTCGGAGCAACAGCTAAGTGTTTGCTAATACGCTAAGCTGCAGATATGTAATGATAAAATTATTGGCATAATCGCTGCTTGAGTAGTTGCTAAAACCAGTTCAATAACTGCTACCCAACAACTCACATAACCACGAGATCACCTTATGAAACTTAGGATTGCCCTGACTTTACTGGCCTGCATAAGTGCGCCACTGCACGCTGCTGACGAAGCCCCTAAACCTCCATTAGGGTTTTTTGTGACTAGCGTTGGCGTGGGCAAGGGCGCTGATTTAGGTGGCATAGATGGGGCCGATGCCCATTGCCAGAAACTGGCAGCAGCAGTAGGCGCAGGTAATCGCACTTGGCGGGCCTATCTCAGCACTCAGTCGGATGGCACGCTCCCTGCGATTAATGCACGTGACCGTATCGGCTTAGGGCCGTGGGCAAACGCTAATGGTGCCATCATTGCGAACGATTTAGCGCATCTACATGGGGATACCGTCGAATTAGGGCAGCAGGGCAACAATGTACATCGTAAAACGACTTTAACAGAAAAAGGGGAGCCGATTAAAGGCGTGGGGGAAACCCCAAATGAGCACGATATTATTACCGGGACTAAACCAGATGGCCGCGCCTATACCGATATCGCTGATCACACCTGTAAAAATTACACCAGCAGTGGCGATGGCACGGTAAGAGTTGGGCATTCAGATCGTACCAACCGTGGCGCTACCGGAGGCAATGTGTCCTGGAATTCGACCCATGATAGTAAAGGCTGTAGCCAGGAGAATCTTGTAAGTACTGGCGGAGCAGGGTATTTTTATTGTTTCGCTGCCGATAAACCGCAATAAGCCGCTTTTGGAATGTGGTGTTCTGAGTCGGGACTCGGACACATACTTTAGGGTGTCATATTTGCCATTGCCTGCGCTGACCTAAGATCGGAAGCGCAGGCAAACAACTATAGGTGTACAAATTGGACGATTATCGCAAAGCATATTGTAGCAAGCTGATCCCTATCCACGTAAATCCTATCGTAGTAATCACAAAACTGATGGTGGTATAAACTTTCCAATGGGTTTTATTCCAAAAGTCTGGATCAAAGGCGGCAATCACAAACACCGTGGGATTGGCAAAACCGCCAATTGCCACACACCAACACGCCATCACTGGCAAATCGATACCTGCGCCATAAAAGCCCAAATTGAATAAGGCCATCAGTGCATAATCAACATGGGCTCTGATCATGGTTTTATAATCTACCAAAAACTTTCCATCGAGCCCCTCTATGGGAAACCAGCGAGCAAAGGTCATCAGCCAAGCCGAAATGATCAAGGCTGTCATACAAGCCACCGCACCAATTAATAAAATTTCCATACAAATCCTTCATGTTAAAGTGAAATAAAAGTTGAATTCCTTAACTCCTAGAGGAGCAGTGGAACGCAGGCAAGCGGAACTTTCAAAGCTTAAGTGCATGAAACTTACCTGCGACTGACAGCCTTTGCTCACAACGAGTTTAAGACCCTTATTAATTATATTTTATTCATTTCGGCGCAATCAGATATTGCCAAATACGCTAACGTCAATCGCACTAAGACTACCTGGAAAGAGTACATTGGAATGGCTTGATTGAGTAAAGATCTACGGAAGTAATTTAGATAAGCCGCGGCTGTAATGGGATACGCGGCAGCTGCCGCCCATCAGCGTTGACACGATTAATCCAGAATAGCTCTAAGAGCTCCTTCAAGGTTGGGATAAATAAAGCGATAATTTAAGGCCTCTACTCTGGAAGGTAAAGCACGTTGCCCGCCGAGCAAGAGATAAGCACGTTTGCCTAACGCCAGTTGCATGAGCCAATCGGGAGCAACCCAGAAGGCTGGACGATGTAAGACCTTGGCTAGAGTTTGGGTAAATACTTTATTCGTACTTGGGTTGGGAGCGGTCATATTAAATACCCCCTCAGCAGCAGAATCTGCCAATAAGCGCAGCACGATGGCAACATAATCCTCGATATGTATCCAGCTCATCCATTGACTGCCATCGCCAATCCGCGCGCCCAATCCAAGTTTAAAGGGGAGCAGCATTCTGCCCAACAACCCGCCAGCAGGATCCAGCACCAGTCCGGTGCGTAACAAACAAACTCGTACATTGGCCGCTGCAGCCTTGAGTGCCGCATGTTCCCAGGCGGCACATAATTGCGCCCCAAAGTCTGACGCATGGGGTGCCGCTTCATACAGCAGGGTATCTCCAGCATTTCCATAATAGCCCGTGGCGGAGCCGCTTAACAAGACCTGGGGTTTTTGCTCAAGGCTGGCAATACGGCTAACCAGGTCCTCCGTCAATGTCACGCGGCTATCCCATAAGCGTTGTTGGCGTTGCTGGGTCCACGGTGCATCGATAATGGGTTCACCTGCTAAATTAATCACTGCATCAAATATCTTGTCAGCCTGCCATTCGCTGAGCGCGCTCATGGCTTGAACTGCCGCACCACATTTAGCCTGTACAGTTTCTGGTCGTCGACTTAACACCGTTACCTGATGACCTGCGTTGACTAGGGCTGCGCAAAGTGCGCGCCCGATTAGACCTGTACCGCCAGTGATTAAAATTTGCATGATCTTTGAGTTCCTTAAGATTACTAATGCGACATCGTGGGAAAATCTACTCCATCAGCGCGCCAATCCGCTTGGGTACGGCAGTATGCTAGCGCGAAACATCTAACAACTCGCTAGGGTCCCACGCATAAGTTAGGCACGTTCAGGCGCGTGAACAGATGCGGAGATGCGACGGCCGAAGATGGATAGTGACTGAGTGCTTGCTTGAAATCTGGATGGCTAAACGCCGCACGAAAGTGTGCAACAGACTCCCACAGCGCATAATTCATAAACACTGTGCTGCCCGCTATGCCTTGGTGTAATTGAGTGGAGATATAGCCCGGCTGAGTTTTCATCCAGTTCGCGTCAGCTTCCCAGGCTGCGAGCAGGGCGGGAATATCTTCTTCCGCAACTTGGAAGATGTTTACTAATACGACGGGTGAAATATCTGTGCTGATTTGCTGAAAGATAGGTACGTTTTCGTCAAGCGGTTTAAGTTGTAACATTGGAACTTCCTTCTGATTAATGGTGGTGGGGCTGGGTGGACATCTACGTTGATCGACCAAGCGGGGTTACCCGCCCGATACAATAACATGCGCCGATAGACTCTGCCGACTTAAGGCGGCGCATCGTTCGAGTTATTCAATGCATATGATCGCTTGTTGTTCCCTGCTGCCTCCATTAATTCATAAATGCCATTGCGTAAATAACAAGCTCGGTAGGTTGAGGTGAGTATGCGAACCCCTGCATTTGTCGCTTCGATAGGCTGAGGTTCCTTACGTCAACCTACAGCCCTTGTTTTTTCATATTTTTCCATAAACGATGTAAACAAGCTTAACTAGGATAATTGTGCAATAACTGTATCTGCCCTTTATCTCGGGCTTTACGATAGTAGGCTTCATCCGCAGTGACAAATTGAGCTCCAGGCGTTTGCAAAGCAACACCATGGTAAAGTGTGTCGAACAGATGATGCTGTAATTCAATACTTAGGCGAATCGCGCAACGGTATACATCCGAACGCTCTACTAAGGTCATGTCCAAATTACTCAGGGCATTAAATACGCGATCCGCATATTCAGGTGCGCGACGTGCAATCACGGCCATAACTTCGGCTAAAAAATGCGGTGGCTGTAACATAAATACCTGTTGCTGATCAATGTGCTCAAGTAATGCAAGCGCCTGCCCAACATCCAGCTCATCAGATTGGTCTGGACGCAGCCATTTAATAGCAACACTGGCATCAACCACAACAGGATGTCTCCTCACTGCCGAAATTCCTCGCGTGCTGCTTTAAATTCCGCGTCACTCATTGGCGGAAGTTGTTCGCGCATCGCTAAAATGTTGGCAACTGCTTGATGATGCCTTTGCTTACGCTCGGCACGCTCCACCGCTTCACGCATTAATTCTGCGATCACGGCACTTTTGTTTTGCCCTTGGTAGGCAATATTAAAAGCTTCTTTAACATCATCTGGCACACTAAAATTTACGGTTGCCATGCGACCTCCTGATTGTTGAAATTTTCAACAAATTATTCACCTACCCCGATTAATGTGCAAGTGCAATATTCGAAATTATTGGATTCTTACCCTTTTTCCGTTCTTGTAAGGTGGCGATCAGTTGGGGTTCCTTATGTAGTCACCTCCTACGCGCTAGGGCGATCCGCCAAATGTCAGAACCGCTATCGCGTTACGACTTACCTGATATAGATATCACCACACCTTGTACCAAGGTTTCTTCTCTGGCGACGGAGAAGGCGACTGGCTTTCGGCTGATCCAAGTGGGAACGGCGCGGTCTTGGTCCCTTCGACAAACCCGTAAATAGCTATTGCTCCTCCTTTGTCAGCGGATAATACCTCTCTGCAATCGTGCACAAGGATTCCGGTTGCAATTGCTGCCCCCAAAGCGGCATCGTGCAATCCCAGTGGGGTGACCTCGCAATACTTGAGAAATAACGGGGCAAGACG
>SXIZ01000127.1 GCA_005779525.1 Methylococcaceae bacterium | reverse complement strand
TTTGTGGACCGATTTGCACGCTGAAGGTGAGGAGCGTTTGCGTAAAGTCAGTGAAATTTTGAATGATTTTAGAAGAATTCAATATTTAGATTTAAGTTTTACTGCCGAACATTTTAGCGATTTACATCGCCATTCCTGTCGTTGGTTGGAAAAAGAGCTCGCCAAACCTTTTGCTGGGAAGACGGTGGTGGTGACGCATCATGCGCCGACTTATTGGAGTTGGAATAAAGATCAAGGGGCGGTCAAGCGTCTGGCGTATTGCAATGATCTTAAGTCTTTGTTGCATGAAAACCCTGTCGATGCCTGGTTTCATGGACATATACACAGTGTTTCGGACTATCGTGTTGCAGGTGCTAGGATCTTGTGTAATCCGCGGGGGTATGCGGGTAGTAAGTTGGTCGCAGGCTTTGATTTAAATCGTGTGGTTGATATTTGAGCCGGATCTAGCGGTGTGGTCATGGCTATTGGATGCGTTTTGAGTTTGTTGCAGGAGTTCGATTTGGGCTTTAACGATCATGGCTGAGGCGCTCTGGGCTACGGCGCGATCTTGATCTGAGGGTTGTGCAGGCGCGAGCGCTGCCCGTCGAATAATTTCTGCTTTACGTAATGTGGCTTCGGGGTCGCCCGGTGTCGTGGAGGTGTCAATTTGTACCTCGCCGCCGATGGCGTAACTTTTGCCATCCGGTCCGGTTTGGAAGGTGAAGCTTGGGGCGCTGCTAGCATATGAGCCTGCTGCATTAAGATGCGCTTGTTCATGCGCTTTAACTTCTCGGTCACGTGCCGCTAATTTTTCAATTTGCTGCAGTTCGTCTTGCTTAAGGTTGTTGCTATTAGACGCTGTGCTGCCTGTGTGTAGTGAAGAACTGTTACTGCTTAAGCTGGAAGTAAACATGAATGCTCTCCCGGGATTGTCGAGTCGAAGCGCGTGATCGGTTACTAAAAATAATTATAAATGATTATTTAATAAAAAAATATCACCCATCTATTTTGTTTTATGCAAATTAATTATATCATAGGCGGTTTGACGCGAAAGTGTATTAACGCTATCATTGAAAAGTTATGATGGACAGGTTGCCTGAACTTATTGATCCAGTGGTGTTTGCTGAACGGCGCACTGAGCTGGTTGGGAAATTGGAGTTGGGTACGTTTACCCGGCTTGCTGAATTTATGACTGAGGCTGTCGGTAAAGTAGATGTGCAGCTGAGTTTTGACAAGCAAGGGCGTGACGCTTTAATTGATGGCTCAGTGCAAACTGAATTGATGCTGCAATGTCAAAATTGTCTGGAACCAGTCGCGGTGCCGCTAAATGTGGTCATCAAGTTAGGGATTGTAACTGTTCTAGAACAAGCGGATCGCTTGCCTGAGGGATATGAGCCGTTGTTGGCTTCGGGCGAAAAAATGTCCCTCAGAGAAATTGTCGAAGATGAATTGCTATTGGCCTTGCCAGCGTTTCCCAAACATGATTTTCAATGTGTGGATTTAACTAAACATTCATCTGGTTTGATCGAAAATTCTGCTGCAGAAGATCCATCGAAACCGAATAATCCTTTTGCTGTTTTAGCGAAATTTAATTAATTGTGGAGAAAATCTCATGGCTGTACAAAAAAGTAAGGTAACTCGTTCAAGACGTGGTCAGCGTCGTTCGCATGATTCATTAACGGCAAAAACATTATCTCTCGATCCAGTCACTGGTGAAAAACATTTGCGTCATCATGTGACTCCTGATGGATTTTATAAAGGTCGTCAATTAGTTGCCAAAAAAGAAGACTAAGAACTTTATTGCCACTCAAAACCCAGTAGGCCGGACTACACGTGCAGTTCGGCTTTTCACTTTTTGGAGCCAGTCGAAACCGTGATTCTGACACTTTCAATTGATGCAATGGGCGGTGATTTTGGGCCTGTTGTTACAGTTCCGGCCGCGCTGGAATGCCTGAACAAAAATCCACAATTGCGTTTAATCCTTGTGGGAGATGAAGCTGTTTTGCAGCCGCTATTGGCACAGGCATTGGTAGAGTTCGCAGATCGGCTTTCTATTCAGCACGCCTCTCAATGTGTCGCTATGGATGAATCACCCTCCAAAGCGTTAAAAAATAAAAAAGATTCGTCGATGCGCGTAGCCATTAATTTGGTGCGTGATGGCATTGCTGATGCGTGTGTGAGTGCCGGGAATACTGGGGCGTTGATGGCGACTGCGCGCTTTGTGCTGAAGATGATTCCTGGAATAGATCGACCTGCGATTATTTCTACGCTACCCTCAATCTATGGACATACGCATGCGTTGGATTTAGGTGGAAACGTCGATAGTTCGGCAGAACATCTGTTGCAGTTTGCCATTATGGGTGCAGAGCTGGTGAAGGCGGTAGATGGTAAAGAAAATCCGACTGTAGGTCTACTTAATATTGGTCAAGAAGATGTTAAAGGCAATGAGCAAGTAAAAGCGGCTGCTAAATTGCTGGAAAAATCGCATTTGAATTATATCGGGTATGTTGAGGGGGATTATCTGAATGCAGGTAGTCATGCGGTTGATTTAATTGTTGCCGATGGTTTTGTAGGAAATGTGGCGCTGAAATCGATTGAAGGCGCCGCTAAGATGATTGGCACGTCTTTAAAAGCAGCCTTCAATAAAAATCTGTTTACCCGTCTGGCAGGATTAATCGCTTATCCAGTGTTGAAATCCTTTAAATCGAGTATCGATCCACGCCTATATAATGGTGCTAGCTTTTTAGGTTTAAGAGGCTTGGTGATTAAAAGTCATGGTGGCGCGGATGTCTTGGCGTTTGTCACTGCAATTCAGTTAGCAGAGGCGGAGGTAAGTCATAATGTACTGCAAAAAATCGCCGCTCAGGTTGAACTTATCTTAAAACAAAGGCAGGGTGAATGGGAACATACGCAAGAATAATTGGTACTGGCGGGTATTTACCAGAATCCCAGCGCACTAATGAAGACATTTCTTTGTTGGTTGACACTTCAGATGCTTGGATTCTTGAGCGTACGGGCATTAAAAGCCGTCGCATAGCTGCGGCAGACGAAAGTGCGGCAAGCATGGCAGAAATCGCCGCGCGTCAAGCGATTGAGGTGGCGGGTATTGCTGCGGAAGAGATTGACGCTATTATTGTTGCGACAGGCACGCCCGATAGAGTGTATCCCAGCACTGCCTGTTTATTGCAGCATCGCTTAGGTATTCAGCAATGCGTAGGCTTTGACGTCCAAGCGGCATGTTCGGGGTCAATTTTTGCGTTAAGCATAGCCGATCAGTATATTAAAACTGGTATGTACCGTAAGGTACTGGTCGTGGGTTCTGAAATTTGCTCTCGCGTCGTCGATTGGACTGATCGCGGTACCTGTATTTTATTTGGTGATGGCGCCGGGGCGCTATTATTGGAAGCTTCCGCAGAGCCAGGAGTCTTGTCAACGCATATTCATTCTGATGGGCAATATGAAGAATTACTGTATTTGCCTAATCCACAAGTGGCCTCCGCATTAACCAAAGATGATGTTGGGTTTATTAATATGCGCGGTAATGAGGTGTTTAAAGTCGCGGTGAATACCCTCGGGCGTATCGTAGATGAAACCCTGGCGGCCAATAATTTGGATAAAACGGCTATTGATTGGCTGGTGCCGCATCAAGCGAACATTCGTATTATTGAAGCAACCGCTCGCAAGCTCAAAATGTCGATGGAGCAGGTTGTGGTAACGCTGCAACACCAAGGCAATACTTCCTCAGCATCCGTATTATTGGCCTTAAATGAGGCTGTCCGCGATGGACGCATCCAGCGCGGCCAAATTTTATTGTTGGAAGCTTTTGGAGCAGGTTTTACCTGGGGTTCAGCGTTAATTAAATATTGATAATCAGTAGGTCTAAAAACACATGGAGAATAAAAATTATAATCTGGCATTCGTGTTCCCTGGTCAGGGATCACAGTCTGTTGGCATGTTGGGCGACTTAGCCGCAAGTTTCCCGGAAGTTAAACAAACGTTTGAGCGAGCTTCAGAGGCGTTAAGCTTAGATCTTTGGCAGTTAGTGCAAGAAGGGCCAGCGGATGTGCTTAACCAGACGCAACATACGCAGCCAGCGATGTTGGCCGCTGGCTTTGCCGTTTGGCAGGTTTGGCAACAACAATCCAGTGTCAGACCTGATTGGGTCGCTGGCCATAGCTTAGGTGAGTATACGGCTTTAGTGTGTGCCGAAAGTTTGCGCTTTGAAGATGCGATTCGTTTGGTAGCAGAAAGAGGCAAGTTAATGCAGCAAGCCGTGCCTGAAGGTGTGGGCGCTATGGCTGCCATATTGGGGCTGGAAGATCATCAAATTGTACAAGTTTGTTTGCAGGCCGCCGAAGATGAAATCGTCGCCGCGGTGAACTTTAATTCGCCAGGGCAAGTGGTGATTGCGGGGAATACCGCCGCTGTCGCGCGTGCCATTGAATTGGCCAAAGCTGCTGGAGCAAAGAAAGCGATTAATTTGCCAGTCAGCGTGCCATCGCATTGTGAATTAATGCGCCCTGCTGCACTGCAATTGGCAGAAAAACTCGCGCAAATTGAGGTCGCATTACCTGCGATTACCTTGATCCATAATGTTGATGTTTGCACCCATAATGCACCGGAAGTTATTCGCAATGCTCTGGCAGAGCAACTTTATAAGCCAGTTCGTTGGGTTGACAGCATTAATTTTATGCATGATCAGGGGGTGACCGCATTTATTGAATGTGGCCCGGGTAAGGTATTAGCGGGACTTAATAAACGTATCGTTAAGCAGGCTGAGCATTTAACTATTTATGATCCGGCAACGTTAAATCAAGTTTTGGAGTATGTACATGGCTAAAAATATTGCTTTGGTTACAGGCGCCTCGCGCGGCATAGGGAAAGCAATTGCCGAAAGACTTAGTGAGGATGGTTTCTATGTGGTCGGAACAGCGACCAGTGATGCCGGGGCGGAGGCTATTTCTGCCTATTTAGGTGAGCATGGCCGTGGTTTCAAGCTCGATGTTGCTGATGCGGCAAATGTTGAAGCCGTGCTCAAACAGATCAATGATGAGATTGGTGCGCCAACCGTTTTGGTCAACAATGCCGGAATTACGCGCGATAACCTATTAATGCGGATGAAGGACGAGGAGTGGGACAGTATTATTGCTACCAATCTGACGTCGGTCTTTCGTATGAGTAAAGCGGTCATGCGCGGGATGATGAAAGCCAGAACAGGTCGCATTATTAATATTTCCTCAGTCGTGGGAAGTACGGGTAATGCTGGACAAGCAAATTATTCTGCAGCCAAAGCAGGTATGGTAGGTTTTGCGAAGGCGATGGCGAAAGAAGTAGGTTCACGCAATATCACAGTCAATACTGTGGCTCCGGGTTTTATTGATACCGACATGACGCGTGAGTTGACGGAGGAGCAAAAAAACGCTTGGATAGGGGCTATTCCCTTAGGGCGATTAGGAGAAGCTAGAGAAATTGCACATGCAGTTTCTTTCTTAGCTTCTGAAGGTGCAGGGTATATCACTGGTGAAACTCTGCATGTGAATGGAGGCATGTTTATGCCCTGATATTTGTGACAAGGTTGCAATATCAAGTATAATTCCCCCCGCCGTCTGGAATTGAGATGACGGGATTTCTAATAAGATTGATAACAGTGCAAATATCAGCTGGGGCCAGAGGCTAAAGGGCTGCTATTATTTGAGGATAATAATTATGAGTAATGTTGAAGAACGAGTAAAAAAAATTGTTGCTGAGCAACTCGGTGTTAAAGATGATATCGCGACTGACGCGTCTTTTGTAGATGATCTGGGTGCCGATTCTCTGGACACTGTTGAACTCGTTATGGCTCTTGAAGAAGAATTCGAATGCGAAATTCCAGACGATGAAGCTGAAAAAATTACTACAGTTCAACAAGCAATTGATTACGTAGAAAAACATATTTAATCAAGTTAAAAGCATAGGAATGCGTTTTGCGTTTCTGTGCTTTAAATCGTTGTTTCTTCTTTGATAAATTTCTTTTAGGGTAGATCACATTGAGTACGCGCCGAGTTGTAATCACTGGATTAGGAGCTATTACTCCGTTAGCCAATACTGTCGCCGAAACCTGGGATGGTATTATTAATGGTAGAAGCGGCATCAGTCCGATTGATTCTTTCGACATCTCGCCTTTTGCAACAACTTTTGGTGGGGTGATCAGAAATTTTGACATTAGTCAGTATATTCCTGAAAAAGATGCTAAACGTATGGATGGCTTTATCCACTATGGTATCGCAGCGGGTTGTCAAGCAATTGATGATTCGGGCATCGAAGTGACTGAAGCAAATGCTGAAAGAATTGGTGTGGCTATCGGTGCGGGTATCGGCGGTATTACGGGCATTGAAGAATGTTATGCAACCTATACTGGGGCAGGCCCACGGCGGATTTCGCCGTTTTTTGTGCCGGGCAACATCATCAATATGATTTCGGGTAATTTATCGATTAAATACGGTATGCGTGGTCCCAACTACTCGATCGTCACTGCATGTTCAACAGGAACCCACAATATTGGAGATGCAGCGCGTTTGATTAAGTACGGGGATGCGGATGTGATGGTGGCTGGAGGCGCAGAGCGTTGTACCACTTCGCCAACTGCGATGGGCGGCTTTGCTTCTGCTAAAGCCTTGTCGCGGCGTAATGATGATCCACAGGCTGCAAGCCGTCCATGGGATAGAGTCCGTGATGGTTTTGTTCTCAGTGATGGTGCAGGTGTTGTTGTGCTAGAAGTATTAGAACATGCCAAAGCACGCGGCGCCAAAATTTATGCAGAGTT
>SXIZ01000126.1 GCA_005779525.1 Methylococcaceae bacterium | reverse complement strand
TGCCCAGCATTTCAAAAAAAGTATGATGTCTAGCGGTGTAGCCGACATTTTCTAGGTCGTTATGTTTGCCGCCAGCACGCACACAACGTTGGCTGGTCGCGGCTCTGACATAATCGCGCTGTTCCCGACCTAAAAACATGTCTTTGAACTGCACCATTCCAGCATTGGTAAACAGTAGTGTAGGATCATTACCGGGTACCAGTGAACTGGAAGCTTGCACCGAATGTCCACGTTCACTAAAAAACGCCAGAAAAGCAGCGCGTAGTTCTGCGCTAGTCATTTTTTTTATCATAACTTTAGAAGTAATTTTCTCAAATAAACTGAAATCTCAATATCTGTTATGCGTATTTAGGAATACCAAAACAGATTCCCGATAAATAAACTGCTGTTAGCGGGTAACGCTAGCCTTAATTTAAGCCATAAGCCACTAAAACTAGCAGACCTAGACAGATTATGCAAATTATCGTTGAGTTTACATTGTTGCGGGTTTGAATTTGTCCAAAGCTTTTAACATACTGCTTGAAAAGCCTCGTTGCAATAAAAAACGCATCCGCTTTGCCCATTCTTGACGTGATGTGACCACGTCAGTTCCATATTTTTTTTCGTACAGTTGCACGAGTGATTCTTGGCTATCGAGCTCAGCAAATTCAGCTTTTACATAACTGATATCGGCATCTGTAATTCCTCGAAGCCTGAGTTCATAAGCCACCCGCTGCCAACCAAAGCCATTGCCTAAACGTTGTCGAGCATAACACTCTGCATAGCGCTGATCATTCTGCCAGCCAGCGGTTTGGAGTTCAGTTAACACGGGTTGAATCTGATTTTTACTAAAACCACGGCGTTGTAACTTGACTATGAGCTCTTGCTGGCTATGTTCACGGAGCGCTAATAACCGAATACACTGTTCTTTAAGTGCGCTCTCAGTGAGCTGCTCCGCATCCATCATTTACCCTGCAATTTACTCGCTGAGATCAACCGGATCAAAGTCTTCATCATCAGTTTGTGCGTAAGCAAGACCTTCACTTGCAGCTAATAATGCATCTTTGTTAGCAAAGACTTGAGCGCGAATTTTAGCTTCTAAATCTAGCGCTTTTTCTGGGTGTTCTTTTAAAAAGGCGCGCGCATTATCTTTACCTTGACCAATTTTTTCATCGCCGTAACTGTACCAAGAACCCGCTTTTTGGACGAAGCCATATTTAGCGCCGAGGTCAATCAGTTCGCCTAAAAAGCACACGCCTTCACCATATAAAATTTCAAACTGTGCTTCTTTGAAAGGGGGCGCTACTTTGTTTTTGACGACTTTAACGCGAGTATCGTTACCAATGACTTCTTCGCCTTTTTTAATTGAACCAATACGGCGAATATCTAGCCGAACTGAGGCATAGAATTTTAGCGCGTTTCCACCAGTGGTCGTTTCGGGGTTGCCAAACATGACCCCGATTTTCATTCGGATTTGGTTAATAAATATAACCAGAGTATTGGCGCGTTTAATGTTGGCAGTCAGTTTTCGTAGGGCTTGCGACATCAATCGTGCTTGTAAGCCCATGTGCGAAGCGCCCATATCGCCTTCGATTTCAGCTTTGGGGGTCAACGCGGCAACCGAGTCAATCACCACAATGTCTACTGCACCAGAACGCACCAACATGTCAGTAATTTCTAAGGCTTGTTCGCCAGTATCCGGTTGGGAAACCAGCAATTCATCTACATTTACCCCAATTTTTTCCGCATAGCTTGGGTCCAGGGCATGTTCAGCGTCGACAAATGCTGCGGTGCCGCCTAATTTTTGCATTTGCGCGATCACAGACAAGGTGAGCGTAGTTTTTCCAGAGGATTCAGGGCCGTAGATTTCTACGATCCGACCGCGCGGTAAGCCACCACAGCCTAAAGCAATATCTAAACTTAAAGACCCAGTTGATACCACATCAATATCCCGTGCCGCCGCAACGTCGCCCATACGCATCACTGAGCCTTTGCCAAATTGCTTTTCAATTTGCATCAAAGCCGCGCCAAGCGCTTTCTTTTTGTTTTCGTCCATAAGTGTGCCTTTGTGGTAATCAGTAGGAATTAATACAGCTTGAAAAATGAGAACATTATCACATAACCGCTGACTAGACGGAAGTCAATGTGTTGCTTAGATATCTTAGCCTAATCAATCTAAATCCGGGGAATATTGATCAAAAAACTTTGTGATCAGAGTTCTATGCGATTAATGAATAGTGTGAGTGATTGAAGGGGGGTATTGCAACATGGATAGCATTAATTGAGTAGCGATCCAAAATGGGTAAGTCTTACTCAAGACTTAAAATCACCGCCCATTGTTCAGGGCTAACCGGATTGATTGACAAGCGATTACCACGACGCACTAAAGCTAATTCTTGTAATGCGGGATGCGCTTTCAATTCTTTGAGGCTGAGGGTACGAGCAAATTTTTGCACAAACTTGACGTCAACTTTAGACCAGATCGGCTTTTCCGGGGTGCTTTTGGGGTCGTAGTGCTTGTCATTGGGTTCAAAGGCATTATCGTCTGGGTAACCCGCTTTAACGATTTCGGCAATACCCACTATCCCTGGGATTTCGCAATTTGAATGGTAAAAGAATACTTGATCACCCACTTGCATGGCATCACGCAGCATATTTCTGGCTTGATAATTTCTGACACCATCCCAAGGTTCTGTTTGATTGGGTCGAAGTATTAAATCATCAATGCCAAATTCAGAAGGTTCGGTTTTCATTAACCAGTAATTCATGGGCTTTAGCAGAGAAGTCTGAAGAAGTGATTGTATCTCCCGCCTGCGCCGTGATGGGCTTTCGTCCTTGAACCGATGGTTCAAGTGGGAACCAACATGTTACATCAGGCTTCCCGTCAAACGGGCCTGCGCACCAGTAACAAACAAGGCTCCCGGGGGTAATATAGGTTCAGGAAACACCCAGCCCAAACTCGAACGCTGCAGGAGATACTGGTATACAGTTTACCGCAATTTAAAAACTTTCAAGAGCATTTTCTATTTTATGCCTTAAATCGATAAGCTTTTGGGTAATATCATCTGCAGATGGGGTGCTTTGAGGGGCTACTGCTGTGTTTGAGTAAGATTTAGCGATGGGTTTCGCCATTTCCAGTTCATGCGCTAAATTGAGTGCCGCCATGACTGCAACACGATCAGTCCCTGTGACCTTGCCGGAATCGTGTAATTTGCGCATTTTGGCATGCAGTAAATGCGCGGTATTGAGTAAGGTTTGTTGCTCTTCGGGTGGGCAGGCAATTTTGTATTCCTTGTTTAAAATCGTTACGCTAACGATTTCTGACTTTTTACTCATGCCCCATGCTCCATGGCTTTTAAGCGTGCTATCATCGTTTCAACCCGAGTCCGGGCAAGATTAGTTTTTTCCAAAAGTTTGGCTTTTTCTTGTAGTAACTCATCTTGTTTGAGTTTTAAAGACTGATTTTCTTGTTTGGTGGCAGCGTATTCAGCAATAAGTTGATCCAGTTTAATTTCCAGATCTCTTAACTCCAGCGACTGATTTTGATCGGGTTCGGTCATGGTGAATGTTTGCGTATTAGGTTTAGTGTGATATTTTTGTTATTGTAATGAAAAAATAAGCTAACACATAGGACTTGTAGTTAGAAACGCGTTATTTCCTATGTGATCTGGCGGTCTGACTGTGAATTTATGGTAAATGTTAGCATAAGCTTTTTTCTTTTCTGAAATTATTAGTTGGTAGGAAAGTGAATATGATGTATTCCAGCATAGACGAAATTTTGGTTCGTCATGATGCGGAGGTTAATGCTGCAGAAGCCCACGGAATCGCCACCGGAATGTTGTGTATCGATGAGCGCCTGGATGCTACGCAATGGGCCAAGGAATTGTTTCAGGCCAATACCGAGGTTTCCCCGGAGGAATACGCACTGCTTGATGGCCTATTTAAAAAAACCTGTCAGGTATTAAGTTCAGACAGCTTTGAATTTGATTTGTTGTTACCGGATGATGAAGATACTTTACTCACGGAACAAGCCGAAGCGCTTTGTCATTGGTGTCAAGGGTTCTTGTTTGGTATTGGTTATGGGCATTCAGCGTCGACTTGGCCAGGCAATAGCGGCGAGATTTTAAAAGACGTGGTTGAGTTTACTAAAATCGATACCCAGGTGCACGATGAAGAAGACGAGCAAGCTTTAGTTGAAATTATTGAATATTTACGCGCTGCAGTATTATTGCTGCGTGACGATTTACGTGGTGATGCTGCACAGACGCATTAATGGATAATGTCATGAAACAAAGTGAATTTAAGAAACGCCGCAAACAGCTGATGCAGTATATCGGCGTCGGTAATATTGCAATTATTGCCAGTGCAGATAGTAGTATTCGTAACCGCGATGTGCATTATCCATTTCGGCAAGATAGCGATTTTTATTATTTGACCGGGTTTAATGAGCCGGAAGCGTTAGCAGTGTTTATCCCTGGTCGTAAGCAGGGTGAATATATTTTGTTTTGTCGCGAGTTCGATCCTAAAAAAGCGCTTTGGGAAGGTGCGCATGCGGGTTTAGAAGGTGCTACCCGGCAGTTTGCGGCAGATGATGCGTTTCCGATTGCGGATTTAGATGATATTTTACCGGGGCTGTTAGAAAACAAAGGTAAGGTATTTTATCCCATGGGGCGCAATACCGATTTAGATCATAATTTACTGCTCTGGTTAAATGATATTCGTGGCCAGTCTAGAAGCGGTGTGGTCGCACCAAATGAATTGGTCTCATTAGAGCACCTGTTGCATGAAATGCGCTTATTCAAATCTGACGCGGAGCTTTCCTTAATGCGCCGTGCTGCAGAAATCAGCGCACAAGCCCATGTAAGCGCGATGAAAATGGCTAAAGCCGGGGTGTATGAATATCAAATCGAAGCCGATATTGTGCATACGCTGATGCAAAACGGCTTACGCGCCGTCGCTTACCCCTCAATAGTTGCGACAGGCTCAAACGCCTGTGTACTGCATTACACGGAGAATAAAGATAAGTTAAAAGCCGGGGATTTATTGCTAGTTGATGCTGGTGGCGAATGTGATCATTATGCGGCAGATATTACCCGCACTTATCCAGTTTCTGGAAAATTTTCTGAGCCGCAACGCCAACTATATCAATTAGTCTTAGATGCCCAATTAGCGGCGATTGCCCAAGTTAAACCCGGGCTGCCCTGGAATTTGTCCCACGACGCCGCAGTTGAAGTCATTACTAAAGGTTTGGTCGATTTAGGCTTGCTCAAAGGCAAAGTGAGCAAATTAATCAAAGATGAAAAATACAAAGCCTTTTTTATGCATCGCATTGGACATTGGTTGGGTATGGATGTGCACGATGTTGGCAATTACAAACTTAACAATGAATGGCGGATACTCGAAGCGGGAATGGTGCTGACCGTAGAACCTGGGATTTATGTGCCTGTTGATTGCGAAGAGGTTGACAAAAAATGGCGTGGGATTGGGATACGCATTGAAGATGATGTCTTAGTCACCGCAGAGGGTTATGAGATTTTAACCGCCGGGGTTCCCAAAACTGTTGCGGATATCGAAGCATTGATGCAGGCCAACTAATGCAGACTGATTATGATGTCATTATAGTAGGGGGCGGGTTGGCAGGCGGCTGTTTAGCTTTAGCACTTGCCGACAGCGGTTTAAAAATTGCGCTAATAGAAAGTAATACGCGCCAAGAACGCTTCCAATCTGAGGCGGGTGATCGCGCATTGGCGTTGGCTGCAGGTACAGTAGCAACGTTAGAAACACTGAATATTTGGCAAGGT
>SXIZ01000125.1 GCA_005779525.1 Methylococcaceae bacterium | reverse complement strand
GCACGAACCCAACCCGCTGCCAATGCACGACCATCTCCGCCGTGGTACGACAAATTTCCCGCAGCCATTCCAAATAGGTTGCCGTGCTAGGAGCGCCTAAATGTGGAAAATCGGTCTGTATCGTAAAGTCAACCAATTGTTTTAATAAAGCCAAATCATTACGAGCAGTCAATAATTGAAAATGTCCAAAACGCGTAAACGATTGTGCAACGCGGCACACTACCGCACCGGGCTCGTATTGTGGGTTACCGTCATAAAACATATCCCGTTCTACGTGTTCACCCGTTAAAATTAAACTTAAAGCACGTGTTGTCGGAACCCCAAGATGAAACATGGCTTCGCTACACAAAAATTCGCGCACCGATGAACGTAAGACCGCTAAACCATCCGCGCGGCGTGAATAAGGCGTTTGTCCCGCACCTTTTAATTGTAACGTTAGGCGCTGCCCCTGCTGATTAACGACTTCGCCAAGATTAATGGCGCGTCCATCGCCTAATTGCCCTGCCCATTGCCCAAATTGATGCCCGCCATAACAACTGGCGTAGGGATCCATGCCTGCCAGCAATTGATTGCCGACAAATACCTGGGTAAAAGTTTCGGTTAAACATTCTTCCGGGGCTAAGTCTAGGAGTGCAGCCACTTCTGGCGCAAAACAAACTAGTTGTGGCCGACTTACTTGCTTCGGCACCACCCGTGAGAAACACGCCCCCATCACCTGGCGACGATGATTTTCAGGTTCTGGGTCGGCGGGTAATTCACGGACAAAGCGATTATCAAAAACCAGTGAATCAAGTGACTTAGAGACAGTTGCGGGCGTGCGTAGGTTTGACATAATAAATCACAAAGTAGCAAGGTGTGCCGCTATTGTACCCAGGAATCGGGGAGATTTTGCGTATAGCAGTCATTCTGTGCTTAGATTTCTTAGCTGTTACGCACAAGTCTTGGGAATAGCTAAAAAACCCAGAAGTTAAAACTTAATCTTGGCGCCATTCAAACCAATACTGAGCCAATTTTACCGCTGAAAACAGTGCCGCGAGGTTCGTAACTAACAGCACCACGCCAAACAAAATCTGTTCAAACTGACCAAGCTCAAAAAGCACAGGGAACCCCCAATAACTAACACCGATACAGCTGAGTAAAATACCGCCTAACCGCCAATGCTTAACGCTGGCATCCTGACGCCGCCGCTGCGCTGGTTTTTTTACCCTGACATTCCACACCAAGGTAAAAAACAGCAACGTGGTGCCCATATGTTTTAGTAGTGCAATCCAATCTTCACTTTGCATGACGACACCCTAAATATATGCGGTAGCCCTGGTGACACTATTTTGAAACTTGAACGTGACGATTATAGCGCACCGATAAAATCCACTTTCCCTAGCTCAACACCATTGTGGCGCAGAATGACATACGTCGTAGTGATGTGAAAATAGACATTGGGCAAGACAAAATTTAATAAATACGGCTGCCCTAAAAAATTCAACTCGCGACTCGGCGTTTTGACGCTGATGGCTTTAGTTTCACTGTCCTGCAATTGCTCGGCAGTGACACTCTGTATAAACGCGATAGTTTTAGAGACCCGCGCTTGTAATTGCGCAAAGGTTTGCTCATCATCACTATAACTGGGCACTTCAAGCCCTGCGAGCCTAGCCGCACCGCCTTTGGCCACATCTGTTGCAATTTGTACTTGCCGACTTAAAGGATACATATCGGGCGCCAAACGCGCGTTAATCAGTACGGCTGGATCGATGTTTTTAGTTTCGGCAAACTGTACCCCTTTTTCTAAGATCTGATTTAAATTTTCCAGTGTGCGAATAAGCACGGGAATCGACGCTTCATACATACCTAGTGACATAAATTTTACCTCTGTAATATGTGTTTGCTTAAGGACTGAATCTTTATTTTGCTGCACACGTGGGGCAGTGCGGATTTTGTTTGAGGCGCATCGTTTGCCATTCCATACTCAAGCCATCCAAAATCAGCAAACGGCCTGTCAAGGTATTT
The DNA here is from genome assembly GCA_005779525.1 of Methylococcaceae bacterium. Lineage (GTDB taxonomy): Bacteria > Pseudomonadota > Gammaproteobacteria > Methylococcales > Methylomonadaceae > SXIZ01. The sequence continues at coordinate 1,491 of SXIZ01000125.1, read as the reverse complement.
CCAATCTTTAGAATAATTTTCATCGCTTCCACAGCCTGAATACTACCAATAATGCCCGTGATAGGTGCGAATACGCCGTTGAGCGCACAACTTTGAGAGTCCTCGCCGTCTTGGGTATATAAACAATTGTAGCATGGACTGCCATTCAGCCCGGGCGTAAACACCGAGACTTGACCTTCAAAACGAATTGCCGCCCCCGAGACCAATGGAGTTTGCGTGTGCACACATGCCGTATTAATGGCAAAACGGGTTTTGAAATTATCACTGCAATCCAGCACCACATCTGCTGCTTGCACGGCTTGCATTAAGGCTTCGCCCTCTAGGCGTTGTTTGTAAGCCAATACCTTAACATCAGGATTGATATTATTTAATGTGCTCTGGGTTGAAATTACTTTATCCAACCCTATATCCTGTGTGTAGTGAGTTATTTGCCTTTGCAGATTAGAAAGATCTACCGAGTCGTTATCGTACAAGGTTATGTGACCGACACCCGCCGCGGCTAAATACAGCGCCGCCGGAGAGCCGAGTCCCCCGACACCGATAATGAGTACTTTGGCTGCAAGCAATTTTTGTTGGCCGACAATATCCACCTGCGGCAACATTATTTGGCGACTGTAGCGTAATAATTGGTTGTCATTCATACGTCATCTTAAGAAATTAAATTTAATGATGCATGATGCCAAAGAACTTGACAGTCTGCAAAAGCTGATTATTATTAGCACTCATAGCAGACGAGTGCTAATTTGATTTTTGACTATTTTTTATTATTAGGAGACATGCATGAGTATACGTCCTTTACACGATCGAGTGATTATTAAACGCGTTGAAGAAGAAACCAAAACGGCTGGCGGTATCGTTTTACCAGGCTCTGCGGCTGAAAAACCCAGCCAAGGCGTGGTATTGGCTGTAGGTCCAGGCAAAGCGCTGGATAATGGTCAAGTACGTGCTTTAGACGTTAAAGTGGGTGATAAAGTTTTATTCGGCAAATATTCTGGCACAGAAGTCAAAGTTGACGGCGAAGAAGTCATCGTCATGCGCGAAGAAGACATCATGGGTGTTTTGAGTTAATCAAACTTTTCATCCCCCTGCATACAGGCGAGTCTGAGCAGGTTCCAGCTACTCGGCACGCCTTCGCCTTCGAAGGCGTTAAATCGTAATAAACAACTAACAAAGGTAAAAACATGGCAGCAAAAGATGTATTATTTGGTGACGATGCACGCGTACGTTTAGCGCGTGGCGTTAACATTTTAGCAAACGCAGTAAAAGTGACTTTAGGCCCTAAAGGTCGTAATGCAATTTTAGATAAAAGCTTCGGCGCACCTACAATTACTAAAGACGGTGTTTCAGTTGCGAAAGAAATCGAATTAAAAGATAAATTCGAAAACATGGGCGCACAGTTAGTTAAAGAAGTGTCTTCAAAAACGTCTGATGTTGCACGTGACGGAACGACCACTGCAACCGTATTAGCTCAATCCATTGTTAACGAAGGCT